>DAIEHO010000344.1 GCA_027353565.1 Propionibacteriaceae bacterium | reverse complement strand
GCCTGGTGCCTCGCGGGCGACGCGCAGGTGTGCCCGGACCAGACGCAGCCGGGGTTCACCCATCCCGGCTCGTACGCGGAGCTCGTCACGGTGCGTGCCGCCGACTTCAACCTGGTACGCCTCCCGGACGGCGTCGATGCCGTCACCGCAGCCTCGCTCGGCTGCCGCTTCGCCACCTCGTACCACGCCTTGACGCGGCAGAGCCGCTTGTCAGCCCGGGAATGGCTGGCTGTGTACGGGTGCGGGGGGGTCGGCGCCTCCGCCATCCTCATCGCCAAGGCCCTGGGTGCGCAGGTCGTGGCGGTCGACCCCTCGGCCGCGGCTCGCGAGCGCGCAGCCACCCTCGGTGCCGACTACGTCCTCGCTGACCCGGATCTGGACGCGATCGTCGAGATGACCGGAGGCGGGGCCCACGTGAGCATCGATGCGCTCGGGTCGGCCGAGACGGCAGCGGCCGCCGTCCGTTCGCTCCGGCGTCGCGGACGCCATGTGCAGGTCGGCCTCATGCTCGGTGCCCATGCCGACGCGCCGCTCCCGTGGGGTCCGGTCGTGGCGAAGGAGCTCGAGGTCGTGGGCAGCCATGGGATGGCTGCCGCCGACTACCCCGAGCTCCTCACCCTCGTGGCGGACGGCCGACTCGATCCTCGCCTGCTCATCGGACGCGTCGTCACACTCGCCGACGCCCCTCTCGAGCTCGCCGCGATGGACTCGATCGTCGCCCGGACGGCCGGCCTGGTGGTCGCGACCGTCGTGTGACGCTGATCGTCGCCGGCTGGCTCCCTGACCCGAACCCGGCTGCGGGTCAGGTCGCGCCGGGGGCGCCGGATGCAGGTCAGGGTGCAGGGGTGAGCTCGAGGTCGACCATCAGCTCGCGGGCCAACGACTCGAGGGCGACCTGCAGGTCGTCGGTGGCGAGGCCCGTGGGGGCGGTCAGCACGGCGTCGGCCTCGAACAGGAGGCCACCGGCCATGGGTGCCTCCACGGTGGCGGTGGCGAGCTGCTCGATGCTCACCCCGCGGCTCGCGAGCGCTTCGGTGATGCTGCGGACGATGCCGGGCTGGTCGTGACCGACGAGATGCAGCACCAGACGCCGCCCGTCGACGGGAGCCGAGCCCGCTGCCTCCTTGACGGTGACCTCGAGCACGTCGCCCAGACCGGCCAGCGCCTCGCGAAGCCCAGCCACACGGTCGGGCGGCACATCCACGAGCGCGATGCCCGCGAACGTACCGGCCAGGCGTGCGAGCTGGCTCTCCAACCAGCTGCCGCCTTCGTCGTCGACGACGCGGGACACCCGCGACACGAGTCCCGGCTGGTCGTCGCCGAGCAGGGTGAGTACGAGCTTCGTCATGGCTGACACCGTACGACCTCGAGCCGGTCTTGATCCCTTGACCACGACGACTCGCTCCGGCTGTCAGGATGTGCGCCATGAGCGAGTACCCCGTACCCGACTGGGACACGTACTTCCTGGGCATCGCGGAGGCCGTGTCCGCACGCGCGAAGTGCCGCCGTCGGAAGGTCGGGGCCGTCCTCGTCGTCGACCGGCGGATCATCGCCACCGGCTACAACGGCGCGGCGCCGGGTGAGCCTGACTGCCTCGAAGGCGCATGCCCACGCGGCAAGCTCTCGTACGACGTCGTCCCGGGCCTGGGCGACTACGACCGACCCGGGACGCCGGGGTTCTGCATCGCGATCCACGGTGAGGTGAACGCGCTCCTCTTCGCGACGCGGGACACGAAGGGCGCCACCGCCTACATCACGGACCCACCGTGCCCGGGATGCCGCAAGGCCCTCGCCGCCGCGGGCATCGAGCGTGCGGTGTGGCCGGGGGGCGAGTACGACCGCGTCGCCCTCACCTCGTGGTGACCACAGGGGTTCATCTGTCCAGGCATCTGCTACAACCGTCCCTATGGCGCACATCTCGCGACGCGGCACTCCGACCACGACAGTCGGTGACCTGCCCGCCGTCGGCAGCAAGGCCCCCGACTTCACGCTCACCGCTGGTGACATGTCCGACATCACCCGGGACCACTGGGCCGGCCGACGGCTCGTGCTCAACATCTTCCCGAGCGTCGACACGACCACCTGCGCGATGAGTGTCCGCCGGTTCAACGCGCTCGCCTCCACTCTGGCGGACACCACGGTCGTGTGCGTCTCCAACGATCTGCCGTACGCGCAGTCGCGCTTCTGCGGAGCCGAGGGGCTCTCGAACGTCGCCACCGCGTCGGCGTTCCGGTCGGACTTCGGTGACGTGTACGGGGTGAGGATCCTCGACGGCGACATGCGCGGCCTGCTCGCGCGTGCGGTCGTCGTGATCGACACGGACGGCACCGTGATCCACACCGAGCTCGTCGACGACATCGGGCACGAGCCGGACTACGACGCAGCCATCGCGGTGCTCTGACGATGGTCGTACAGGTCGTCGCCGTCCTGGGCACGGGTGTCGTCGCCACCGAGGAACCCGTCATCACCGCCGATGATCTCGGGCTGACAAGGGGCGACGGGATCTTCGACGCGACCAGGGTGGTCACCGACGCGGAAGGCCACAGCGTCGTCGAGCACCTCGACCGTCACCTGCGCCGCCTGGCACGCTCGGCACAGGCCGTCGAGCTGCCGGCCCCGGACGCGGACGCCATCACGGCACTGGTCGCCGAGGCCCTGACAGCATGGACCACACCCGGCGAGGCCGCGCTCAAGATCGTCCACACCCGCGGCCTTGAGCATGCCGCGACGCCGCGGGCGACGACCCTGCTGACGATCACCGAGAGCGAGCCGGGGGGCCGCAGGCCGCTCGCCGTGGCCACCATGTCCCGCGGTTACGCGAGCACCACGTTCGCGGACGCGCCCTGGCTCCTGGGCGGCGCCAAGCTGCTCTCGTACGCGGTCCACACCGCCGCCCGCCGTGAGGCCGCTCGGCGGGGCGCCGACGACGCCCTGTTCGTGAGCAGCGACGGGTACGCGCTCGAAGCCCCCACGTCCTCCCTGCTGTGGGTGTTCGACGGAGCAGTACGGACGACGCCGACAGGAGCGACAGGCATCCTGGGGTCCGTGACCGTGGAGATCCTGAGGGAGTGGGCCGCCGCCGAGGAGGTACCCTTCGAGCCGGCGCTGATCCGTCCCGCCGAGCTCCATGCCGTGACCGGCGCCTGGCTTGCCTCGTCCGTCCGTGGAGTCTGCCCGATCGCCGCTCTCGACGGTGTCGCCCTCCCGATGTCGAAGACCTGGACCGACCGTCTCGCGAGCGCCGCCGGGTTCTGAAAATGCCTTCCGTAGCGTGCCGAACGTGGTCTTGGCGGCAGGGCAACCAAGCCTTAACCGAAGTGCTACACCTTTCACCCATCTTTCACAGGATTCGCACAGTCACAGCGGCGACGGTAGTGACATGTCAACGACCACTTCCACCCGCCCGGTGATGCAGAACGCCGCGGCTCCGCGGAGGGGCACTGCCCGAGCCGCTGACTATGCCAACGCCCTGCGACGCCGCTACCGGATCCAGTCGTTCGGCCGAAACCTCCGGGCCGACCTCCTGACCGTGCTCGCCTGGGTCTCTGTGGCCATGGCAGTCGCGCTCTGGCTCGCCGCTGGCGGGATGAACAAGATCACGTCCGTGGGCGCCCTCCTGACGGCAGTCGGGATCGTCACCGGCCTGGTCGCCACCGACCTCATGGTTCTCATGCTGCTCCTTGCGGCCCGCATCCCCTTCGTCGACCGTGCCTTCGGCCACGACCATGCGGTCGCCGTCCACTCGAAGCTGGGCAAGTGGGTCCTGTACGGCCTCCTGCTCCATGGCTGGTTCCTGTTGTGCGGCTACGCCGCGAGGGACGGGCTGGGACTGACGAGTGAGGCCGGCTCACTGCTCACCGTCAGCGACCTCGTCCTGGGTGTCTGCGCTCTCGGCATCCTCGGTGCGGTCGCGATCTCCTCCATCATCGCCGTCAAGAAGTCCATGCCGTACGAGGTGTGGCACGTCATCCACCTCCTCACCTACATCGCCGTCGGCTTCTCGCTGCCGCACCAGTTCTCGATGTCCACCCTCATGGGCCCGGGAACGTTCGCCCGCTGGTACTGGATCGCGATGTTCGTCGCCGCCGGCTTCTCGATCCTGGCGTTCCGGGTCTTCCTGCCCATCTTCGCGTCGCTCGAGCACAAGCTCGTCGTGACGAAGGTGCGCTACGAGGCCAACGACGTCGTGTCGATCGAGATGCAGGGCAGGAACCTGCCGCAGCTCGACGTCGAGGGTGGCCAGTTCTTCCACTGGCGCTTCCTCGCCAAGGGACTCTGGTGGCAGGAGCACCCGTTCTCCGTCTCGGCGGCTCCGACGTCTGACACGCTGCGCATCACGATCCGCGCCCTGGGCCGCGGCACCGCCGCCCTCATGAACGTGAGGCCCGGAACGCGGGTCATGATCGAAGGCCCGTACGGGATCTTCTCCGATGCCTCTCGTACCGCGGCGAACCTCGTCATGGTCGGCATCGGCATCGGCATCGCACCGATCCGGGCGCTGCTCGAGGCCACCGACATCGTGCCGGGGCGGGCGACCGTCATCCTGCGCGGCCATACGCCGAGCCAGCTGTACCTCCTGCGCGAGATCCAGGTCCTGTGCCAGGAGCGCGGCGTCAAGCTGATCACGCTGATCGGGTCACGGACCCAGAACCGTCTCGGTGAGACGGGCTGGATGCCGGCCTCACATCGCGGGAACAGGCTGCGGGACCTCGTCCCGTACGTGGCGGACAGCGACGTGTACGTGTGCGGCCCGCTGGCCGCGTCCGAGCTCGTGGTCGCTGACGCCCTCGCCTGCGGTACTCCCGCCAACTCCATCCACAACGAAAGGTTCTCCTGGTGAGCGTACGAGCGAAGATGGCCGCTGTCGTCGCCTCCGCCGGAGTTCTCGGGGCAGGCTGGGCGGTCGGCACCGCCAACGGTGCGACCGCCGCCAACACGACGACCACGACCGGGAACACGAACACCGGCACCAGCACGGCGACGTCCAACGGCACCACCACCAACAACAGCAACACCACCACGACGTCGGGCAGCACCACGTACAAGGACGGCACGTACACCGGTACGACGGTGCAGCACCGCTTCGGCTCGGTGACGGTCACGGTGACCATCTCCGGCGGCAAGATCACGAACGTGACGGCCCAGGCGCTCGACCCCGGTGACGGCCGGTCCCGGTCGATCGACAGCCAGGCCGTGCCGATCATGAAGCAGGAGGTCCTCGCTGCCGACTCGGCCAACGTGCAGACCCTGAGCGGCGCGACGTACACCACGACCGCCTACATCACCAGCCTGCAGTCGGCACTCGCCAAGGCCACCGGATAGGCCTTGAGGACTGTGGGGCTAGCGCCGACGAGGCTGGTCTTCCAGACGATTGGCACTG
>DAIEHO010000324.1 GCA_027353565.1 Propionibacteriaceae bacterium | reverse complement strand
ACCTGTAGCCGTCGGGGTCGGAGAAGTAGCCCGAGTAGCCGCCCCAGTCGCGCTGCACCGCAGCGTTCACCTCGGGCGCGCCGGCGCTGCGGGCCGTCGCGAGCACCTCGTCCACCCCGTCGCGGGTCGGCATGTTGTGGGCCAGCGTGATCGGCGCCCTGCCCAGCTCCGGGACGTATCCGACCTCCTCGGCGAACGCTCGCGCGTCCCACAGGCTGAGGACGACCTTGTCGGCGACGGCGAACATCACGACGTCATCGGTGTCGAGCATCGGTTGCCATCCGAGCGAGTCGCGGTAGAACCCTCGAGAGCGGGCCAGGTCGGCCACGGCGAGTGTGATGAAGCTGATCCGGTTCTCCATGGATGGATCCTGGCACGACCCTCCGACACGCCTAGCGGAACGTCGTGGGTCCGCCCAGAGGAGCCGGGGACTGCTCGGAGTCCTCGTCGGTGAAGGCGGCGAACCTGCCCACCCACCTGGCGAGGTGGAGGCCACCGAGCACCCGGTACGGGAACGGGGCGCGGTTGGCGAGACGTTCGAGCGTCGAGTGCTGGATCGGACGTCCCGCGGCGATGACGATGTTGCCGAACCGGTGCCCCTTCAGGGTGGCCGGCTCGAGCGCGCAGACGACGGGCTGGAAGCGGTCTGCGATGCCCGCGACGACGCGCTTCGCGTAGACGAACGGCACCCGGTCGGTGATGTTGACGACGACCACCCCGTTCGGCGCGAGCACACGTGCCACCTCCGAGTACCACTCGGCCGTCGTCAGCTCGGCGGGGACGCGAGCACCGGCGAACGCGTCGACGATCACGACGTCGGTGTAGTCGTCGGGGATCTCCGCCAGGCCGGTACGGCCGTCCACGGCACGCACCTTGATCCCCGAGCGTCTGGGCAGGGGGATGGTCTCCCGCACCTGGTCCGTGAGTGCGACATCCGGCTCGAACACGATCTGCGCCGATGTGGGACGGGTTGCCGCCACGTACCGGGGAAGCGTCATCCCCGCGCCCCCCACATGGATGACGCTGATCCGCTGGCCCTTCGGCGCGATGGTGTCGATGACCTCCGCGATGCGCTGGACGTAGTCGAACTCGAGCCGCAACGGGTTCTGGGGGTCGACGAACGACTGGTCTGTACCGTCGACTCGGACGAAGTACGCCCCGGGCACGGTCCGGTCGGGCACCAACATGATGGCCACTCTCCCATGCGGCTCGCGCGGGGTCGAGGTCCCTGAGGGGATCCTCAGTGGGCGTCAGCAGGGCCGACGACCGCACGGGCCCCACGCCCCGCGCAGTCGCGCGAGCTCCTGTTCCCGCGTCAGACGACGTGCAGCCCTTCGTGGTCCTCGGTGACGTCGAACGTGATCTCGGAGCCGTCGCCGATCGAGCCTGCCAGGACGAGCCTGGCGAGCTGGTCCTCGACGGTCGTCTGGACGAGGCGGCGCAGGGGCCGCGCCCCGTACACGGGGTCGAAGCCCCTCTCCGCGAGCCAGGCACGGGCGGCGTCGGTGACGTCGATGTGGATCCGACGCTCGGCGAGCCGCCTGTTCAGCCGGTCGAGGTTGATGGTGACGATGTGCGCCAGGTCGTCGGCGGTCAGCGGGTCGAACATCACGATGTTGTCGAGCCGGTTGAGGAACTCGGGCTTGAACGCCTTGCGCACGACGCTCATCACCGTCTCCTCCTTCAGCTCACGGCTCATCGTCTGGTCGGCGAGGAACTGGGAGCCGAGGTTGCTGGTGAGGATGAGGATGACGTTGCGGAAGTCGACCGTACGACCCTGGCCGTCGGTCAGGCGCCCGTCGTCGAGCACCTGCAGCAGGATGTTGAAGATCTCCGGGTGAGCCTTCTCGACCTCGTCGAGCAGGACGACGGAGTACGGGCGCCGGCGCACGGCCTCGGTGAGCTGGCCGCCCTCCTCGTAGCCGATGTAGCCGGGAGGAGCACCGACAAGGCGGGACACGGTGTGCTTCTCCGAGTACTCGCTCATGTCGATCCGCACCATCGCCTGCTCGTCGTCGAAGAGGAACTCCGCGAGCGACTTCGCGAGCTCGGTCTTGCCGACGCCTGTCGGGCCGAGGAACAGGAACGAGCCGGTGGGACGGTTGGGGTCGGAGATGCCGGCGCGTGCCCGACGGACGGCATCGGCCACCGCTCGTACGGCGTCCTTCTGCCCGATCAGCCGCGAGCCGATCCGGTCCTCCATCGCGAGCAGCTTCTCGCTTTCGCCCTGGAGCATCTTGCCGACGGGGATGCCCGTCCAGCTGGAGACGACCTCCGCGATGTCCGTCGCGCTGACCTCCTCGGAGACCATCGACTTCTGGTCCTTGACGCCCTCGGCGTTCGCGACCTGGGCCTCGATCGTGGGGATCTGCCCGTACAGGATCTCGGCCGCGCGCGTCAGGTCGCCCTCGCGCTGGGCGCGGTCGGCCTCGACGCGGAGCTTGTCGACCTGCTCCTTGAGGTCACCGACCCGGTTGAGGCCCGCCTTCTCCGCCTCCCACCGCGACTCGAGCGACCGGAGCTGCTCCTGGGCGTCGGCGAGGTCTGCACGGAGGCGGGACAGCCTCTCGACCGATGCGGGGTCGTCCTCCTTCTCGAGGGCGAACTGCTGCATCGTCATCCGGTCGACCTGGCGGCGGAGCTGGTCGATCTCCTCGGGGGACGAGTCGATCTCCATCCGCAGCCGCGACGCGGACTCGTCGACGAGGTCGATCGCCTTGTCGGGGAGCTGCCGGCTCGTGATGTACCGGTTGGACAGCTGTGCCGCGGCGACGAGGGCGCCGTCGGTGATCCTCACCTTGTGGTGCGCCTCGTACCGCTCACGCAGCCCGCGCAGGATCGCGATCGTGTCCTCGACGCTGGGCTCGCCGACGTATACCTGCTGGAACCGGCGCTCGAGCGCGGGGTCCTTCTCGATGCGCTCCCGGTACTCGTCGAGCGTCGTCGCGCCGATCATGCGAAGCTCACCGCGGGACAGCATCGGCTTGAGCATGTTGCCGGCGTCCATCGTCGAGTCGCCGGATGCGCCGGCTCCGACCATGGTGTGGAGCTCGTCGATGAACGTGATGATCTGTCCCTCGGCCTCACGGATCTCGTTGAGCACGGCCTTGAGCCGCTCCTCGAACTCGCCGCGGTACTTCGCACCCGCGACCATGCTGGCGAGGTCGAGCGACACGAGGCGGCGCCCCTTGAGCGAGTCCGGTACGTCCCCGGCGACGATGCGCTGCGCGAGACCGTCGACGACAGCCGTCTTGCCGACACCGGGGTCACCGATGAGGACGGGGTTGTTCTTGGTACGGCGTGCGAGGACCTGGACGACGCGGCGGATCTCCTGGTCCCGGCCGATGACCGGATCCAGCCGCCCCTCGCGGGCCTTCTTCGTGAGGTCGACGCTGTACTTGTCGAGCGCCGACTCGCCGCCCTCCGCCTCAGCGGAGGTGACGCGCTTCGAGCCGCGACGTGCGTTGAACTCCTTGACGATCGCGTCGCTGGTCACACCCAGGTCGTTGAGGATCTTGCGGGCGTCCGAGTTCACCGACGCGAGGCCGATGAGCAGGTGCTCGGTCGCGACGAACTGGTCACCGAGCTGGGTCGCCCGCGTCTCCGCGTCGGCGACGA
>DAIEHO010000303.1 GCA_027353565.1 Propionibacteriaceae bacterium | reverse complement strand
TACGCCTTGAGCGGCTGACCCCCGAACGGAGGGATGAGCATCCCGAAGTCGAAGTCCAGTGTGTGGGTGGAGCCGTCGAGCGTCTCGTAGTGGATGACGCCCTCGTCGATCTGGAACACGTGCGTGCCGAGGATCGCCTCGACACCCCGCTCCCGGAACAGCGAACCGGTCCACAGCTCGCTGGTCGTCTGGAAGCCCTGCTGGTCGAAGACCATGCCGTCCACGCCGAAGTCGCCGAGCGCCGCCTCGTTCGTCAGGTAGACGAGACGGGCGAGGTCGCGGACCCCGGCCTCGCGAAGCTCGTGGTCGACGTTGAAGACGTACTCGAAGGCTGCGCCCTCGCACGTGCACGTCCCATGACCGGTGCCGACGACGAGCGTCTGTGGCGTGCCGGCTTTGAGCCTCGCGATGACCTCCCGCAGCTTGGTGTTGGCCTCGACCGCGTGGTCGGCGGTGCACACGGAGACCGTGTGGCCGTCCGGGCCGAGACCCGGGGTCGCCTCGAAGCGGAGCTTGGGGCCGGTCGCGTTGATCAGGTAGTCGTAGCGCAGACGCTCTGTCGTACCGGCCTTCTCAGGCAGCGTGTACTCGATGTCGACCGCGCCCTGCGGGCTGTCCGCGTCGCCGTACGGACGGATCGCGACACCCTTCGCCTGCCGGAAGTCGATCCGCTTGCGCTGGTAGACCGGGGCGAGCGGGAAGACGACCTTCGCCTTGTCCATCTCGCCGACGCCCACCCAGATGTTCGAGGGGATCCAGTTCCACTTCGAGTTCGGTGAGACGACGGTGATGGCGTGCTTCGAGCCCAGGAGTCGCTTCAGATGGAGAGCTGCTGTGTGCCCAGACACTCCGGCACCGAGGATCACGATCTTGGCCATTGAGTAGTTCCTTCACTGCGGCACCACTGCCGCCACTCTCATACCCTAGGGGGTATTGCACGACCCTGCCAACGCAACACCTTGTCCCTGACGCTACGCGAGGTCTTCGCGGGGTTCGCCACCGCCCCCCGGGCAGCCTGTGCGCTGCACGATGAGGCGCCTGTCACATCACGGCAGCCCCCAACCTACGGTGGGGTAAGTTGGGAGGATCACGACGGAGAAGGAACCGCCATGGACGCAGGGCACCTCGCGGCCAGATTCGCACTGTCCGCGGCAGCGCACGGCTCCCGGCCGGCCACCCGGGTGGCCGACGGGGACGGCTGGACCGTGAGGACGTACGCGGAGCTCGCCGGGGACGTTCGCCGGCTTGCGGCCCGGCTGATCGCGTGCGGGCTCGAGCCGGGGGACCGCGTCGCGATCTTCGCGCCGAACCTCCCCGAGTGGACGATGACGGACCTCGCCTGTGCCTCGGCAGGTCTGGTGTCCGTCCCCCTGTACGACACGAGCACGGCGGACCAGGCCCGTCACATCCTGGCGGACTCGGGCTGCCGGATGGTCTTCGTCGGGGGAGAGGCGGAGCTCGCGAAGCTCGCCGAGGTCCGCGCCGAGCTCCCGACGCTGGAGCGTGTGGTGAGCTTCCAGCCGGTGTCCACGGCGGAGCCTGCGACGACGCTCGCCGACGAGCTCGCCGCCGCACCGACCGACACCTCGTCCGTCGACGTGCGGCTCGGCCTCGTCGCTGCCACCGACGTGGCCACGATCATCTACACGTCCGGCACGACGGGGGAGCCCAAGGGTGTGATGCTCACCCACCGCGGCTTCACGCATCAGATCGACGTCCTCAACGACTACTTCGACATCACGGCGTCCGACGTCTCACTGTGCTTCCTGCCCCTGAGCCACGCGCTCGAACGTGCCTGGACGTACGTGGTCCTCGACAACGGCTCGCTCAACACGTACGTGCCGGACCCGCGGACCGTGCCGGAGCTCCTCGTGCGGGCGAAGCCGAGCATGCTCGTCAGCGTGCCGCGGCTGTACGAGAAGGTCTATCTCGCCGCGCACGACAAGGTCGCCGGGTCGTGGGTCAAGAAGCGGATCATGGCATGGTCGCTGCGGATCGGTCACGCCTACCACCTGGCGCTCGACGAGGGACGCAGCCCGGACTCGTACCTTCAGCTGCGCTTCCGCCTGGCCGACAAGCTCGTCCTGCACAGCGTGCGGGATGCGATGGGCGGCCCGAAGACCGTCCTGGCCTGCGGTGGAGCACCCCTTCGCCGTGACGTCGAGGAGTTCCTCTTCTCCTGCGGGCTCCTCGTGCTGCAGGGGTACGGCCTCACGGAGACCTCGCCCCTGGTGAGCTTCCCCTCCCAGACCATGCACCGGTTCGGCACGGTGGGCCGGGTCGTCGGTGGCGGAGAGCTGCGGCTCGGTGAGGACGACGAGATCTTGTACCGGGGCCCGAACCTCATGCTCGGCTACTGGAACAAGCCCGAGGAGACGGCGGCGGTGATGGCCGACGGCTGGTTCCGTACCGGGGACGTGGGACACCTCGACGCGGATGGCTACCTCACGATCACCGACCGGATCAAGGACCTTATCGTCACGAGCAACGGCAAGAACATCGCCCCGTCGTCGATCGAGGGCCTTCTCGCGTCGGACCCCCTGTTCGAGCACACGCTCCTCCTGGGCGACAACCGCCCGTACCTGACGCTGCTCGTCGCGCCATCGCTCCCGCACCTCGAGACCATCGGCCGGCAGCTGCACCTGAGCTGGACGCACCGCGACGAGCTGTTGGGGCACCCGGCCGTCCTCGACGAGCTGCGTCGCCGCGTCGCCGTGCTGACGACCAAGCTCGCCGGCTATGAGCAGATCCGGGACCTGCGGCTGCTGATCGAGGACTTCACGCTCGAGAACGGCCTCCTGACCCCGACGCTGAAGGTGAAGCGCAAGGAGGTCGAGCGTCGGTTCTCGCACCTCGTCGACGACATGTACGAACGGGCCGGACGCAGCCGGAAGTAGCTCCTCGGTAGGCTCCCGGGCGTGGATGACGCCTACCTGGCCATCAACCAGGCCAACTGGGACAGCCGCGCCCCGCTGCACGCCCGGGCGTACGGTCTGGCACGGTACGTCGACGACGCGCAGGCGCTCAGCGACGTCGTGAGGTTCGACCGGCCCCGGCTCGGCGACGTCTCCGGGCTCGACGCCGTCCACCTCCAGTGCCACATCGGGACGGACACCCTGAGCCTTCACCGCCTGGGGCCCCGGATGACAGGCGTCGACCTGTCGGGGATCTCGATCGACCACGCCCGTGAGCTCGCGGAGCGCGTGGGTGCGGACATCACCTATGTGCAGTCCGACGTGTACTCGGCTCCGGCGGCCCTCGGCAACCACACGTACGACCTCGTGTACACAGGCATCGGCGCCATCTGCTGGTTGCCGGACATCGCGCGGTGGGGACGGACCGTGGCGGAGCTGCTGCGGCCGGGCGGACGGCTGTTCATCCGCGACATGCACCCGGTGCTCAACGCCTGTCTCGCCATGACCGTTGCCGACGAGCACCCGGACCGGTCCCAGCAGCCGTGGATCAGCCGTCCGGGCCACGTCACGATCGCGCTCGAGCTGCCGTACTGGGAGCGGTCCCAGCCTCTCGAGTGGAACGACGGGGTCACGTACGCGGGGACGGAGATCGTGAGCTCACCCCGCTCCGTCGAGTGGAACCACAGCCTGAGCGAGATCGTCAGCGCGGTGCTGGACGCCGGCCTGCGGCTCACCACTCTCGTCGAGCATGACAGCGTGCCCTTCGAGCCGTTCCGGGGCGCGATGACCTTCGACGCCGACACGGGGGAGTACCGCCTCAGCGAGCGTCCGTGGCGCCTCCCTGCGACGTTCACCCTGACCGCGGTCAAGGACCAGCAGCCTCAATAGCCGCTCCGACTAGGCCTTCCGGTTCAGTGCGGCGACCGAGCCGGACAGGAGCGTCGCGAAGGAGCACCACGCTGCGTACGCCACGAACGGCGCGGCGTCGCTCGAGCTCACCTCTTTGGCGCGGCGCGCCAGGTCGGCCGAGCTGGCCGCGAGGACAGCTGCCCACACGGTCGCGAAGCCGAGCCTGTGGCTCCGGAAGAAGGCTCCGCTCCAGCCGGCGTTGAGCGCGAGGTTGATGCGGTGAGCGGTCTGGAAGGCATCGGCCTCCGAGTCACGGCCCTGGTCTCGCAGCTTGGAGACGACACCGGCGGCGCCGAGCGCTGTCGTCCCGTACAGCGTGGTCCACACGAGCGGGAACGCAGCACCCGGGGGCTGGAACCACGGCTTGCGCAGACTGCGGTACCAGTTGCTTTGGGGGTTGGTGAGCGCGGACCCGACGACGGCGCAGACGGTGGTTGCGAGCGCTGCGTCCTTGAAGGACGTCACCCACGTTGATTCTCTAGCCATGACTCACCTTACGTCGCGTCCGAGCCTGAGGGGCGGTCGGTCGGGATCAGCCGATCGTGCGGCGGACGAGCTGGCTGAGAACGAGCGCCGATCGGGTGTGGTCGACACTGGTCGCGGCGCGGATGCTCTCCAGTGCCACCTCGAGGGAGGCGACGTCCCGGGAGCGGATCCGCACGATCGCGTCGGCCTCTCCCGTGACCGTCGCCGCGTCGACGACCTCGGGGACAGCGGACAGGATCCGCTTGAGGTCGTGGGGGGAGACGGTCCCGCGGCAGAAGAGCTCCACGTACGCCTCGGTGCCCATGCCGTCGAGCGCGGGGTCCACCTGGATCGTGAACCCCTGGATGATGCCGTCCTCCACGAGGCGGTCGACGCGCCGCTTGGCGGCTGACGCGGACAGGCCCACCTGAGCGCCGAGGTCGGCATAGCTGACGCGGGCGTTGACCCGGAGTGCGTCCAGGATGGCGCGGTCGGTGTGATCCATACGTCGCAGCGTACGCAACGAATGGTTGCACCAGCAATAGAATGCGCTGTATTCCAGCGTCCGGTGGCATGATTCATCACGATTCCCTTGCCATGATGGCTGCATGACGGTAGTTGAAGATCGCGAGACCCTGGTGGACACCGAGCTCGAGGCGTTGGAGGAGCGGGTCGCCACGCCCAGGACGGTCCTCATGTGCCGTCCTGAGCACTTCACGGTGAGCTACAAGATCAACCCCTGGATGGAACCCGCGAACCCCACCGACACGAACGTGGCTCTGCGGCAGTGGCAGACGCTGTACGACACGTACCAGCGGCTGGGCTTCCACGTCGAGCTGATCCAGCCGATCGCGGGACTGCCTGACATGGTGTACGCGGCGAACGGCGGCTTCGTGCTCGACGGCATCGCGTACGGCGCTCGGTTCCACTTCGCCGAGCGCGGTCCGGAGGGGCCTGCGTACTCCGAGTGGTTCGCCGAGCGCGGGCTGCGCGTGGTGAGTCCCGTGTCCGTCAACGAGGGCGAGGGCGACTTCCTCAAGGTCGGGGAGACGATCTTCGCCGGTACGGGCTTCCGCAGCGATGCCGGCAGCCATGCGGAGCTGGCACGGATCTACGACCGGGAGGTCGTCACCTTGCGCCTCGTGGACCCGAGCTTCTACCACCTGGACACCGCGTTCGCGGTCCTCGACGACAAGGGTGGTCCTGCCTCCGTCG
>DAIEHO010000300.1 GCA_027353565.1 Propionibacteriaceae bacterium | reverse complement strand
GGCCCGCCTGCTCATGGACCCGTATGCACGGGCGTACACGGGCGGGGTCGACTACGCCGGCCCGATCCGGGACCACAGGGCCGAGTCCAACTACCTTCTCGACCCCACCGACTCGTTCCTGGCGGTCCCGTTGTCCGTCGTCGTCGCACCCACGCCCCCTCCGACACCGGTCAACCGGCGGCCGATGTCCGACAGTGTCATCTACGAGCTCCACGTCAAGGGCTTCACGCGCCTGCATCCCCAGGTTCCCGAGCACCTGCGCGGCACGTACGCGGGTCTGGCACATCCCTCCGTCATCGCTCACCTCGTCGCGACCGGGGTCACGGCTGTCGAGCTGCTGCCGATCCACCACTTCGTCTCGGAACCCTTCGTCATCGGGTCCGGGCTCACCAACTACTGGGGCTACAACTCGATGGGCTTCTTCGCCCCGCACGAGGCGTACGGGTCCGTGCGGGCCCCCGGGGCACAGGTCTCCGGTTTCAAGGCGATGGTGTCGAGCTTGCACGAGGCCGGCATCGAGGTGATCCTCGACGTGGTTTACAACCACACGGGCGAGGGCGGCCACGAAGGTCCGACACTGAGCTTCCGAGGCATCGACCACGGCGGCTACTACCGGCTCACCCCGGACAACAAGAACGACTACGACGTCACCGGCACGGGCAACTCCGTCGACACCAGCGAACCCGGCGTGCAGCGGCTCGTGATGGACTCCCTGCGCTACTGGGTCACCGAGATGGGCGTCGACGGCTTCCGCTTCGACCTGGCGACGACGCTCATCCGCGACGCGAACCACCATGTGGACCAGGACCACCCGCTCAAGCTGGCGATGCAGGCGGAGCCCGCCCTCGCGGGCGTCAAGCTCATCGCCGAGCCCTGGGACGTCGGCCCGTACGGCTACCAGGTCGGCAAGTGGGGACCGGGCTGGAGCGAGTGGAACGACCAGTTCCGCGGCTACGTCCGTGACTACTGGCGCGGCCACACCAGCGGCGTTCAGGAGCTGGCCACCCGCCTGTCGGGATCTCCCGACCTGTACGACCATGCCGGCCGCACCCCGGCTGCGGGCGTCAACATCATCACTGCCCACGACGGCTTCACCGCGCGTGACCTCGTCTCGTACAACCGCAAGCACAACGACGCGAACAAGGAGCACAACCGCGACGGGACCGACGACAACCGGTCCTGGAACTGCGGCGTCGAAGGGGAGACGGACGACGAGGGCATCGTCGCCCTGCGCCATCGGCAGGTGAAGAACCTGCTCGCCACGCTGTTCCTGTCGTTCGGCACCCCGATGATCACCGCAGGTGACGAGCTCGGCCGTACGCAGGGCGGCAACAACAACGCGTACTGCCAGGACGGCCCTCTCTCCTGGGTCGAGTGGGGAGCTCTCGAGGAGTGGGGCGACGTCCACGACTTCGCCTCCCGACTGCTGACACTCAGGGCTCAGCACGCCGTGCTGCGATCAGCGGTGTTCCGGCACCGCAGCGACGTGCTCGACAGCCGTGGCATGCCGCTCGGCCGGCCGGACCTCGCGTGGCTCAACGGCTACAGCGGCGAGATGACGACCGACGACTGGCACGACGAGGGCAGGTCGACGCTCGGCATGTACGTGTCGGACTCCTCGGAGGCGTTCGTCTCCTGGTTCAACGGCAGCGAGTACCAGGTCGAGATCACGCTGCCGGACCTTCCGTGGGGAAGCGGCTACCGGATCCTCCTCCACACCGGTTCGGACGACGAGCTCCCCGGTCCCGATGCCACGCTCGCGTGCGGCACCGTCATGACGCTGCCCCCCCGCAGCGTCGTCGTCATGGAAGCCGACGTCCCCACCCGGCGCCCGCGGTCGCGCAAGCGTCCCGTCTCCTGACGGTCTCGCCGCCTGAACCCCCGGCTCGGCTTCGTCGAGACCGGACGCATCGTGCCGACTCCACGGGACGCATCCGTTCTGCCGGCGGAGACGGGGCTGCACCTGCCCAGGGGTGGGTCCTTTCGGCCCGGCCTCGACACCTCCTCTTCCGAGACATAATCGACGGGTCACCGACGATAGGAGTGGACGTGCGGACTCGTACGCTTGGGCAGGGCCTGGTTGTGAGCGCAGAGGGACTGGGCTGCATGGGGATGAGCGACTTCTACGGCGGCCGTGACGAGCTGGCGGCGATCGAGACGATCCACCGGGCGCTCGACCTCGGGGTCACCCTC
>DAIEHO010000298.1 GCA_027353565.1 Propionibacteriaceae bacterium | reverse complement strand
GACGTACCGCAGCGGCACGTCGGTGACCTGCGCGATGGAGGCACGCAACGCCTGGCCCTGGGCGCGGCTGGAGCCGGTGTCGACCAGCAGCGTGCCGGTCGTGCCGACGACGAGGCCGGCGTTGGCGCCCGCGGGCCCGAGGGTCGTGGCGTACACGCCGTCACGCACCTTGCGCCACACGATCGGCTGCTGCTGCGGATCGGAGTTCATGGGTGACAACCTACCCATCAGCCCGGCACTCCCCGTTTCGATGCCGAACCGGTGGCGCAGCGGGGTTAGACTTGGCACTCTCAGGAGCCGAGTGCCAGTCGTGAGGAGGTGGAGATGCTCGACGAACGCAAGCTCGCGGTCCTTCGCGCCATCATCACTGACTACGTGGAGAACTCCGAGCCGGTCGGGTCGAAGGCCCTCGTCGAGCGCTACCGCCTCGATGTGTCGCCCGCGACGATCCGCAACGACATGGCGACGCTGGAGGAGGAGGGCTACCTCACCCAGCCGCACACCTCGGCCGGGCGAATCCCGACCGACAAGGGATATCGCCTGTTCGTCGACCGGCTGACCTCCGTCAAACCGCTGTCGCCAGCCGAGAAGCGGGCCATCTCGACGTTCCTCGGGGGCGCTGCCGACCTCGACGACGTGGTGTCACGGACGGTCCGGCTCCTCGCCCAGATCACCCAGCAGGTCGCGATCGTGCAGTACCCCGTCGTGTCGACCGCGGTGATCCGCCATGTCGACGTCATCCGCCTGCACCCCGACCGGGCCCTGGTGCTGCTCGTCACGTCCACCGGCCGCATCACGCAGACCCACGTCGAGCTGCCGGTGGAGACCTTGGATGCCGACGTCGAGGCGACGGCCGTACGGATCGCCGGAGCGGTACGCAACCTGACGTCCGCCCAGGCCGTACGAGCCCTGCACCAGCTGGTGCGCGACGCGGTGGAGGACAGCGTGCTGCCCGGTGTCGTCCACGCGCTGAACGCGCTGCTCGCCGCCGACCCCACGACCCGGGTCGTCGTGGGCGGAGTTCAGAACGTCGCGCGCTTCGGCGACGACTTCCACGCCGCCATGGAGCCGGTGCTCGAGGCTCTTGAGGAGCAGGTGGTGCTGCTCCGGCTGCTGGGCGAGGCGCGGAACGATGTGACCGTTCGGATCGGCCACGAGAACGAGCATGTGGGGCTGCAGTCCACGTCCGTCGTCGCCAGCGGCTACGGCATGCCCGACGATGTCTGGGCCACCCTGGGGGTCGTCGGCCCCACCCGCATGAACTACCCCTCGACGATGGCGTCGGTGAGGGCCGTTGCCCGCTACGTTGGCCGTTTCCTGGCCGAAGGATGACTGACCTGTGACCGACTACTACGAAACCCTGGGTGTGCCGCGCGACGCGACGGCCGACCAGATCAAGAAGGCGTACCGCAAGCTCGCGATGCGCTACCACCCCGACGTCGCGTCGGAACCCGGGTCCGCCGACCGTTTCAAGCAGATCGGCGAGGCGTACGAGGTCCTCAGCGACGCGAACAAGCGTGACCTGTACGACCGGGGCGGTGACCCGATGGGTCGTGGAGGCGCCGGGGGCTTCGGCGCCAACATGGGCGGCTTCGGCGGCGCGTTCGACTTCACGAACCTGGTCGACGCGATGTTCGGCGGCGGCGCGTCCCGCGGGCCACGGTCCCGAGTGCAGAGGGGTCAGGACGCCCTCGTACGGCTCCGGCTGACGCTCGCCGAGGCGGCGTTCGGCGTCACCAAGCCCCTCGCTGTCGACACAGCCGTCGTGTGCCACGTCTGCCACGGCTCCGGCTCCGCCGGCGGGGACCCCGTCACCTGCCGAACCTGCCAGGGCCACGGCGAGATCACCCAGGTGCAGCGCTCGTTCATCGGAGACATCCGGACGACGCAGCCGTGCCCCACGTGCCGCGGCTACGGGACGACGATCCCGAACCCCTGCGGCGAGTGCTCCGGTGAGGGCCGGGTCCGCGCCAGCAGGACCATCAACGTGAAGATCCCCGCCGGTGTCTCGACCGGCAACCGGATCCACCTCGAGGCCCAGGGCGAGGTCGGTCCCGGCGGCGGTCCGGCGGGCGACCTGTACGTGGAGCTGGGCGTCATCGAACACGAGACGTTCACCCGTAAGGGAGACGACCTCGAGGTGGTCGTCCGGCTGCCGATGACCGCGGCGGCGCTCGGTACCACCGTGACCCTTGCCACGCTCGAGGCCGAACGCGACGACAAGCCCCAGGACGAGCAGTCGGTGGTCATCGACGTACCGGCGGGGACCCAGTCGGGCACGCGGATCACCGTCAAGGACAAGGGCATCCCTCGGCTGCGTGGAGGTGGGCGCGGTGACCTCGGCGTCACCGTGCTGGTCCAGACGCCGACGAAGCTGAACGACGAGCAGAGCGAGCTGTTGCGGCAGCTTGCCGAGCTGCGCGACGAGACCGTACCCGAGGCCCACGTGCACAACCGGGTGGGGTCGAAGGGCCTGATCAACTGGCTCAAAGAGACGTTCAGCGGGTGAGCGACGGCTTCTTCGTCGCCGCGCTGGACGCCGGGGTCCAGGTCGGCTCCGTCGTGACGCTCGCCGGTCCCGAGGGTCGCCACGCCGCGGTCGTACGGCGCATCGTGGCCGGAGAGCACGTCACGATCACCGACGGGGCGGGGCGCGGTGTGCGCGGACCGGTCGTCGCGGTGCGCAAGGACGGGCTGGACATCGAGGTCGGGGAAGTCCTCTCAGCGGCCGTCCCGGCGCCCCGGGTCGTCTGCGTCCAGGCCCTGCCGAAGAACGAGCGCGCCGAGCAGGCGGTCGACCTGCTCACCGAGGTCGGCGTCGACGAGATCGTGCCGTGGCTGGCCGGGCGCTCCATCGTGCGCTGGTCGGGCGAGCGCGGTGAGAAGTCGCTCGCGAAGTGGCAGGCGGTGGCGCGCGAGGCCGCCAAGCAGTCACGCCGGCTGCGGATCCCTGTGGTCGCACCCCTGGCCACGACGGCGCAGGTCGCAGCGAGGCTCGCAGCGGCCCCGGCGGCGTACGTCCTGCACGAGGGCGCGTCGGTCGGTGTCGCAACCATCCGCCCGCCCCGCACCGAGATCGTCCTCGTCGTCGGCCCCGAGGGCGGCATCGCCCCGGACGAGCTGGCCGCGTTCGAGGCTGTGGGCGCACAGACGATCCTCATCGCCGACACGGTGCTCCGTACGGTGACGGCCGGAGCTGTCGCCGTCGCCCAGCTGCGGCTCCTCGCGGACATCGGCGAGCGCTGACATGAGCTTCTCGTACGAGGTCGGCGCACGCGTCGAGGGTGGCCTCGGCCGTACGGGCGTCATCACCACACCGCACGGCACGATCCGCACGCCCGCCTTCGTCGTGGTCGGGACCAAGGCGTCGGTCAAGGCGGTCGTTCCGGAGGCGGTCGCCGATCTCGGCGCACAGGCGGTGCTCGCCAACGCCTACCACCTGTTCCTCCAGCCGGGCTCCGACATCGTGGACGCCGCGGGCGGCCTCGGGCGGTTCATGAACTGGCCCGGCCCGACGTTCACCGACTCGGGCGGCTTCCAGGTGATGAGCCTCGGGGTGGGGTTCAAGAAGGTCCTCGCGATGGACTCCTCCGTGCCTGACGACGACGTGATCGCCGAGGGCTCGACGCGCCTCGCGGCCGTCGACGACGACGGGGTCACGTTCACCTCGCACCTCAACGGCGACACGCACCGGTTCACGCCCGAGGTGAGCATGCGCATCCAGCACGAGCTGGGCGCGGACGTCATGTTCGCGTTCGACGAGCTGACGACGCTCATGAACACCCGCGACTACCAGGAGCGCTCCGTCGAGCGCACGCACGCCTGGGCCGCGCGCTGTCTCGCCGAGCACGGGCGGCTGACGCAGCAGCGCGACCACCGCCCGTACCAGGCGCTGTTCGGCGTCGTACAGGGCGCTCAGTACGAGGACCTGCGCCGGCGGGCCGCCACCGGGCTCGCCTCGCTGGAGGTCGACGGGCGCAGCTTCGACGGGTACGGGATCGGCGGCGCGCTGGAGAAGGAGAACCTCGGCACGATCGTGGGATGGGTCTCCGAGTCGCTGCCCGAGGACAAGCCGCGCCACCTGCTGGGCATCTCGGAGCCCGACGACGTGTTCGCCGGCATCGCGGCGGGCGCGGACACCTTGGACTGCGTGAACCCGTCGCGGGTGGCACGCAACGCCGCGATCTACACGCATCGCGGCCGGTACAACGTCAACACCGCACCGTATCGACGGGACTTCGGCCCGCTCGAGGACGGGTGCGGCTGCTACACGTGTACGCACTACACGCGGGCCTACCTCCACCACCTGTTCAAGGCCAAGGAGATGCTCGCCTCGACGCTCGCCACGATCCACAACGAGTGGTTCACCGTGAAGCTCGTCGACGACATCCGCGACAGCATCGACCAGGGCCGCTTCGCCGAGCTGCGCCGCGACTGGCTGGGGGCCTACCGGTCGGCGTGAGCCTCAGCGGCCGTGGAACGGGAGCCGATAGCTGGTGGTCGTCCGTGCCAGGTGCCGGTTGAGCTGCGGGTCGTGGGCGACGACCTCGGCCCACCGCGACCTGAACAGGTCCGCGGCGGCGAACAGCTCGGTCCAGTCGCGGGTCGGGGCGATCGTCTTGGACTCGTGATGCAGGAGCCGCACGTCGGGGGTGTACACGCTGCGGTAGCCCAGCCGGCCGATCCGCAGGCACAGGT
>DAIEHO010000290.1 GCA_027353565.1 Propionibacteriaceae bacterium | reverse complement strand
GGGGAGATGGTGATTTCCGAGCCCTCTGAGAGCCTTCGGTCGCCAATGCGCGCGGAGGCGCTCCCTGCCGGGCGTCTCCGAGAGCTGACCGCATCGGCGGCGGGGATCCGGGCGTTGATCGCCATGTCGCCGGAGCCCCGCCGGCTGCGGAGGTTGGACCTGCTCAACGAGGACGGCAAGACCGTGGCCCGCGTCGAGGTGGACGAGCCCGGTTCCCCGACCGCCGGTCCGGCGCAGCTCACGGTACGTTCGCTGCGCGGCTATGAGGACCAGGCCGAGCGGGCCGCACACATCTTGTGGCAGGCGGGGTGGCGGCCCCCGAGACGTCGCTCCGAGCGGGATCCGGGCTCGACCCCCGCCCCGCTCAAGGCGGTCCGCGAAGCGCCAGCAGCCGTTCTGCTGGCTTCAGGGTTGAAGGTGGCGCTCGCGACGATGGGTCCACGGCTAGGATGATCGCCACGATGAAGAGGCTGCCCCGGACGCTGCAACCGCACGAGGATCCGCTTGATCTTGAGGTGATCATCCGTGCCTTCTCCACTCGGTTCAGCGTGGTCACCGGCCCTGTGAACGTCGTACGCCGCGCGCTGCTGGATACCTTCGACCACCGGTTGGCGGGCGCCGGACTGACTCTCAGACACCTTTCGGGCCGAGACGGGGATCTTCTCGTTCTGTCTGATGGGGAGATGGTGATTTCCGAGCCCTCTGAGAGCCTTCGGTCGCCAATGCGCGCGGAGGCGCTCCCTGCCGGGCGTCTCCGAGAGCTGACAGCATCGGCGGCAGGGATCCGGGCGTTGATCGCCTTGTCGCCGGAGCCCCGCCGGCTGCGGAGGTTGGACCTGCTCAACGAGGACGGCAAGACCGTGGCCCGCGTCGAGGTGGACGAACCCGGATCCCCGACCGCCGGTCCGGCGCAGCTCACTGTACGTTCGCTGCGCGGCTATGAGGACCAGGCCGAGCGGGCCGCACACATCATGTGGAAGGCGGGGTGGCGGGCCCCGAGTCGTCGCTCCGAGCGCGATCCGGGCTCGACCCCCGCCCCGATCAAGGCGGTCCGCGAAGCGCCAGCAGCTGTTCTGCTGGCTTCAGGGTTGAAGGTGGCGCTCGCGACGATGCGCACGAACCTGCCCGGGCTGCTGGATGACATGGACACTGAGTTCCTGCACGACTTCCGGGTTGCTGTACGACGGACGAGGTCGACGCTCAAGCTCGGGCGCTCGGTCCTTCCGCAGGCGATGACTGCGCGCTGGGAACCCCTGTTCAAGGGGTTCGGCGACCTCACGACCCCGGTACGGGACCTCGACGTGTACGAGCTGGATCTGCCGAGGATGGCCGGGTGGCTGGTGGCGGCGAGTCCCGCCGATCTCCAGCCGTTCGCCGCGTATCTGCGCAGTCGACGTCTGGCGGCGCGAAAGCCTCTGGTCCACGAGCTGCGGTCAGCCGGCTTCCGGCGGGTGCTCACGGAGTGGGGCGACGAGCTCGACGGGATCAGCCACGCCTCGTACGGCCGAGGTCCCGAGACTCTTTCGGCTGGACGATGGGCTGAGCGAAGCATCTGGCGCGCGTACCGGCGAGTCGTGCGGGGCGGTGCCGCGGTCACGTCCGAATCGCGGGCCACGGACCTTCATGCCCTGCGTAAGCGGTGTAAGGAGCTGCGGTACGCGATCGATGTGTGCAGCCCGATCGTCGCCAGCGGTCCCCGCAAGCACGCGCTGGCTCACCTGAAGGAGCTGCAGGACGTCCTGGGAAGCTTCCAGGACTGCCAGGTGCAGAGCATGGCCCTTCGCGGTTTCGCCGAGGCGATGATGGCTGACGGTGCCCCCGCGTCCGCGCTGTTGGCGATGGGCGAGCTGATCGCGCACCTCGACGCGGAGCAGGCCCGGGCTCGGCGGCGGTTCGAGGGCGTGTACGCCCGGTTCACCAGGCCGTCGACCCAGCAGGCGATGGACAAGCTCGGGGGTTACAGACGATGAAGGTCTACGCGACGTACAACATCAAGGGCGGTGTCGGGAAGACGACGACCGCGGTGAACCTGGCCTACCTTTCGGCCCGTGAGGGGCGACGGACCCTGCTGTGGGACCTCGACCCGCAGGGGGCGGCCACGTACCTGTTCCGCGTGCGTCCGCGGGTCAAAGGCGGCGCGCATGCCTTGGTGGCGCGCCGACGTCCGATCGAGGATGCCATCAAGGCCACCGACTTCGACAACCTGGACCTGCTGCCGGCCGACTTCAGCTACCGCAACATGGATCTCGACCTCGACGGAACCAAGAGGCCGGTCCGGCGGCTCGGTCAGCTGCTCAAGGAAGTCAGCGGCGACTACGACGTCGTCTTCCTCGACTGCCCGCCGAGCGTGTCGCTGGTCTCCGAGAACGTCCTGCACGCTGCGGACACCTTGCTGATCCCCCTGATCCCGGCAACCCTCTCGATGCGCACCCTGGAGCAGCTCACCCGGTTCGTGGCCGACTCGGCAGGCAGGAAGCCCCAGCTGGTCGCCTTCTTCTCCATGGCCGACCGTCGCAAGCGTCTCCATCGAGACGTGATCGACGCGGCACCACCGCGTGGTGCACGAGTGAGCACGACGGTGATACCGGCCCTGTCGATCATCGAGCAGATGGCCGAGCACCAGGCGCCAGTCCCGGTGTTCGCCAGGACCAGCCGCGCGGCCCGGAGCTACGAAGAGCTCTGGGCGGACGTGCGCCCCACGTGACCCACGGATGCGTTGGCTCGCCCTCGCTCGTTGGCCTTGGCCGGTGGTCGCCGACGGTCCGCTGGCTGCCTATGGAGAGATGGACTTGAGCTCGCGCACGACCCGGCGTTCGACGAGCACCGCCAGATAGTCGCGGATCGTGGGGTTCACGAACGCCTTCAATGCCTCCCACGCGCGCTTGGCGATGACCTCGGCGCTCAACCCTGGATACCGGGTCGCAAGTCGGCCTACGACCTCGTCAACGATCTTCTCGTCACTCACCTCGGCCATGGGGCCAACCCTGCGCCGGCGGAACGTGGTCGTCAAGCCGGTTCACGCCTTGGATGTCGACCCCCGCAAGGGAACGTTCACGGTCCTGTGTTCGCCAGCGTGTGCGGTTCCGGATCCTGGCGCCGCTGTCAGCGGGGGCGCCTGGCGGTCAGCACTCCTTTCGAACGAGAGGCCAGGCTGGGTGCTCCCTGTCCGGGGAGTCCGAGCAGCGGGTGGAGTCGCCCGGGCGG
>DAIEHO010000237.1 GCA_027353565.1 Propionibacteriaceae bacterium | reverse complement strand
GACGACGCTCGGCGGCGTGTCAGCCAGCGTCACGACCCAGAGGGCGGTCAGGGGGAATGGGTAGACGAGGTCGTGGGGGGTGCCGCTGACGTTGACCTTGACGTCCAGTCGCCACCAGGCCACGTACGTGACGGTGACCGTGGACAGTCGAAGGTCCGAGTCCGAGATCGTCGACGACTCGCTCGTGGCGGTGTAGGCGATCGAGTCGGTCAGTACGGGCTCGTTGGGGTTCTGTTCGATGTTCTGAGGGCACCCGTCCGGCTGCAGCGACTTCTGCGCCAGGCACGCGCCGACCGCGGTCTTGACCGCGTCGAGCGCCGCCTGCCGGCCCGACGCCGTGAGCTCGAGCTGCACCGCCCCGATGACCGGGGCCTCGTCAGCGCTCCTCACGAGCAGCGTGCTGGGGGATGCGAAGTCGATCAGCGAGCTCCTGGTCGACAGCTCGTACGTCCCGGGGAAGGCCAGCAGGCTGTCCATCGTGTCCGGTATCTCCTGGCCGTTGACGAACAGCGGGATCCCGGCCGCTCGCAACGACCCCACGCCGATGCTTCCCGGGTCGCCGCGGATCACCCACTGGCCCTCGGTGAACGCGGTGCTGAAGGAGGTGGACACCTCGGTCTCGCCGATCCTGTACGTGGCGGCGACGCTCTGCGTGCCGTTGATCTCGCTGGGTCCGGCCTTCACGGTCACGACCGTGAACGGGGCGAGCTCGTTGCTGCGCTGCAGCACCGCATCGGTGAGCAGGAGCGAGTTCGACGGTGCCGGTGACAGGTACGAGACGGCCTTGCTCGCGTCGCCCCTCGCGATCGCGGAGAGATAGGCCTTGACGACGGCGTCGGCAGAGGTCGGCACCTGACCGGTGAGCACGACGAGGGTCAGGCCGAGCCGGCCGGTCTGGCTGAGGATGGCTGCGGACACGAGCACCATGGCGACCGCCAGTGCCAGCCCTGTGGTGAACGGTGCCCAGGGGGCGACCCGTACGTGCACGACGTCGTGGCTGATCGCGCTCGCCGGAGGCCAGGCCTTGCCACTCGCCATGAGTGGCTCGGCGAAGGAGGTCGGCACGGGGCCCAGGCCGTCGTCCTCGTCCGGCAGGGACTGCTCGGAGGCGCTGGCACGGACCTGGGCGGTCGCCTCGGGCGCAGGCTCACGGTCGCCGACCGTGACACCGCGAGCCCATTCGAACTCGCCGATGACCTTCTCGCGCCAGGACGTGGGCTCAGGCGGCTCCGCGGCCATGGGCAGGGCGTCCCAGTCGACCTCGGCAGCCTCGGGTCCTTCGTCGCCGGTCGCACCCGGTTGCCACGAGTCCCAGTCGAACTGCTCGAACTCCTCGCCGACCTCGTCGTACCCCTCAGAGCTCTCGGCACGTACGGGCGTGGGGACCGAACCGGCATTCCGGCCCGCGTCGCCGGGGGAGGGCGGCCATGCGGGCGTCGCGGGACACGTGCCGGGCTCGCCGGGGTCCTCGATCGACATGTCTCGAGGGTACCGTCGAGAGGCTCGGGAGACGCTCAGGCTCGGCCCGGACGCAGTCATGCTGCGGGGAGGATGCTCACCGCTTGTGCTGGCTTGGGTCGTCCCCGTTGAATGGGCTCGTGCCCATCACAGATGCCCATGTCGGCAGGACGTACCCACCGACGGCGCCGTACGAGGTGAGTGCCGCGAAGATCGTCGAGTTCGCAGCCGCCCTCTCCGACGACAACCCGGCCTACGCCGGTGATGCGCCCACGGCTCCGCCCACCTTCGTCGCCGTGATCGGGGCCGCCGCCTGGGACGCGCTGTTCGCGGACACGGAGCTCGACCTCTCCCTGCAGCGGGTCGTCCACGCAGACCAGTCGTTCGTGTGGCACCGTCCCCTCCGTACGGGCGATGTCGTCACCGGTGTGCTGAGCATCGACAAGGTGAGATGTCGTGGCGCGATGGAGATCGTCGGCGTGACCGTACGCCTGAGGACCCTTGACGGCGAGCCGGTCGCCGACTCCTCCTCGACGTTCATCCACACGAGGGCGTCGTGACAGTCATGGACGTTGCCGTGGGGACCCGGATCGGCGAGCTGACTGTCTCGCTGACGCGGGCGCGGCTCGTGCGCTACGCGGGCGCGTCGACTGACTTCAACCCCATCCACTGGAGCGACCGC
The DNA here is from genome assembly GCA_027353565.1 of Propionibacteriaceae bacterium. Taxonomy (GTDB): domain Bacteria; phylum Actinomycetota; class Actinomycetes; order Propionibacteriales; family Propionibacteriaceae; genus Fen-668. Next base: position 4,597 of record DAIEHO010000237.1, on the reverse strand, counting down.
GCGGCCGCGGCGCTCGGTCTGGACGGTGTGATCGCCCACGGGATGCTGACCATGGGCACCGCGCTGCGGGTCGTCACAGACTGGGTCGGTGACCCTGCTGCGGTGCGTCGGTACTCTGCGAGGTTCACCCGGCCGGTGGTGGTCCCGGATGACGACCTCGGCGTCGAGGTGCACTGCGTCGGCACCGTGAGTGCGGCCGACGAGGACACCGTCACGGTCACGATCGTGGTCAGGTGCCGTGACGAGGTGGTGCTCGGCGCCGTGACGGCCGTCGTGTCGAGGGGGGACCTGCCGTGACCGGCGTCAATCTCCTGGGCGGCCCGGCGGGCGGGGAGACGTGCGAGGTCGTCAGGTCCGTGTACGAGTCCGCGCCGGCGCCGGATCCCACGTCATCACGGCTCGCCGACCTCACCACGCTGCACGTCGGAGGCCCTGCGCGCCGCCTGGTGATGGCGCGGACGACGGACGAGCTGGTCGCAGAAGTACGTGAGGCCGACGCACGGGGTGAACAGGTCCTGCTGCTGGGCGCCGGGTCCAACGTCGTGGTGTCCGACGAGGGCTTCGACGGAGTCGTGGTCGTCGTGGCCACCCGGGGCCTGACGGCCGAGGTGTCCGACTGCGCAGGGGCCTTCCTCACCGTCGCGGCGGGTGAGCCGTGGGACCGCGTCGTGGACCACACCATCTCCCAGGAGTGGATCGGGCTCGAGACGCTGTCGGGGATCCCGGGGGCGACGGGCGCGACACCCGTCCAGAACGTCGGTGCGTACGGGGCGGAGGTCTCCCAGACGATCGCTCGGGTGCGTACCTGGGACCGTCTCGACGCCAGGTACGTGACGTTCGCAGCCTCCGACAGCGGCTTCGGCTACAGGTCGAGCCGGTTCAAGGAGGAGCCGGGCCGGTACGTCGTCATCGAGGTGAGCTTCCAGCTCGAGCTCGGCCCCTTGTCAGCGCTGATCCGGTACGCAGAGCTCGCGGGAGCGCTCGGCATCGAGGTGGGCCGGCGTGCTCCGTTGGCCGACGTACGCGCGGCCGTCCTCGAGCTCCGCCGGTCGAAGGGCATGGTGCTCGACCCTGAGGACCACGACACGTGGTCGGCGGGCTCCTTCTTCACCAACCCGCTGCTGGCACCCGAGCACGCCGCGACGTTGCCCGAGGGGGCGCCTCGCTACGCCCAGCCCGACGGTACGGTGAAGACGTCTGCCGCATGGCTCATCGACCACGCGGGCTTCGCCAGGGGGTATGGGTCGGGCCCGGCGACGGTCTCGGGTAAGCACGCGCTGGCGCTCACGAACCGCGGTGGTGCCACCGCTGCGGACATCGTGCGACTGGCTCGTGAGGTGCGCGACGGTGTGCGTGAACGCTTCGGTGTGACCCTCGTACCCGAGCCTGTCCTGGTCGGCATCGAGCTGTAGCCGGGTTCGACTCGACGCGCCAAACCCCGTACACTCACACTCTTGGTGGACAACTCCACGGTTGGCGCACGCCCTCCGTCGGGGGAAGCCATCGAAGGGCAATAGCTCAATTGGCAGAGCAGCGGTCTCCAAAACCGCAGGTTGGGGGTTCAAGTCCCTCTTGCCCTGCGAAGCAGGACGAACTCAGGCGCCGTGCGGCGTCAGTCAGCCCGGCGCCCCGGCCGGTGCGGCGTCAAGAAAAAGGAACAGGTGCGTGGCCAAGAGAAAGTCGACCGTTTCGGGACGCGACCCGAACGAGTCCGCTGCTCCCGTTGAGGGCGCCGGCGAGGTCGTCGGTGACGCCACGGTCGAGGATGCGTCGGTTCTGGACGCTGGCGAGGCCGCCGAGAGCGCCAGACCGGACACGGATGTCGAGACCGCGGGGATCGCCGACGACCTGACCGACGACGAGACCTCGCTCGAAGAGGACCTCCCGGGCGAAGACCTCGCGCACGACCTGCCCGACCCCGGTCCGTACCAGGTCGCGGCCGACGAGGACGAGGCGGAAGAGCTTGACCCCGAGACCGGCGACGAGGACCCCGAGCAGCTGATCGAAGCTGAAGAGGTCGCGATCGCTGCGAAGTCCACCACACCTGTACGGAGGCCGCGTTCGGCCAAGGCCCCGGTCAAGAAGGACGCGCCGACCCGTTCGCGCAAGGAGGCCACCACCCTGGTGACCGAGCAGCGGACCGGGCCCGTCACCTTCGTGAGGCAGTCGATCTCCGAGCTTCGCAAGGTCGTTTGGCCCACCGGAGCCCAGCTGAGCCAGTACTTCGTGGTCGTGCTGATCTTCGTCGTTTTCATGATTGCCCTCGTGAGCGCGCTGGACTTCGTGTTCGGCTGGTTGCTGCTCAAGGCGCTGGGCTGAGAGAGGAAAGACACACGTGACCGACGAACCTACCGACGAGCAGTACGAGGACATCACCCTGTCCTTCGCCGATGACGACGTTGTGGAGGAGACCGGCGACAGCGTCGAGCTCAACCTCGACCTGACCGACGACGTGGAGGAGACGGCCGAAGATGACGGCATCGACCTCAACTTCGGTGAGGAGGCTCCGGCCGAGGAGGACGAGGACGACGAGTCCGACGACGTCGCCGACGCCGCAGTCGCGGAGCTGCGTGCGGAGCTGACGAGCAAGTTCGGTGACTGGTACGTGCTGCACACCTACTCCGGCATGGAGAACCGTGTGAAGCAGAACCTGGAGAACCGCGTCAAGGCGCTCAACATGGAGGACTTCATCTTCGAGGCCGTGGTGCCCACCGAGGAGACCGTCGAGATCCGCAACGGCGCCAAGAAGGTCGTCACACGTACGTCCCATCCCGGATACGTCCTCGTCCGGATGGACCTGACTGACGACTCGTGGTCGGCCGTCCGGCACACGCCGTCCGTGACCGGCTTCGTCGGTTACGGCAACACCCCAGTAGCGCTCGACCTCGAAGAAGTCGTCAAGATGCTCAGCCCCTCGGTGATCGCGAAGGCGAGCGCGGGCGCCGGGCAGACGAGTCGACGCAAGAAGGTCGAGGTTGCCGACTTCCAGGTCGGCAACTCCGTCATGGTGGTCGACGGCCCGTTCGCGGGCGTCCATGCCACGATCATGGAGATCCACCCGCACAACCAGAAGGTCACTGTGATGGTCGACTTCATGGGCCGTGAGACGCCCATCGAGCTCGACTTCAGCAAGGTCCAGAAGTCGTAGTGCGCCGGGCTCACGCCCACACACCACGGCCGGGGATGACCCGGCTACCGAACAAACAGCAAGGACCCGAAAACCATGCCTGCTAAGAAGAAGGTCGCGGCCCTCGTCAAGGTCGCGCTCAACGCCGGGGCGGCCACGCCGGCCCCGCCCGTCGGTACGGCCCTCGGCCCGCACGGCGTCAACATCATGGAGTTCTGCAAGCAGTACAACGCTGCGACCGAAGCCATGCGCGGGACGATCATCCCGGTCGAGATCACGATCTACGAAGACCGGACGTTCACCTTCATCACGAAGACCCCGCCGGCCGCCGAGCTCATCAAGAAGGCTGCGAGCCTCAAGTCCGGCTCGGCGACGCCTCACAAGGTCAAGGTCGGCAGGATCACGCGCGACCAGGTCCGCGAGATCGCTGAGACCAAGATGCCTGACCTCAACGCGAACGACATCGCGGCAGCGATGAAGATCGTCGAGGGCACGGCCCGCAGCATGGGCGTCACCGTCGAGTGACGCTCCCCGCGGACCTCGTACGAGATCCGCACCCAGTGGCAGGGCCGGCGCGGCCCGTACGAACCACACCTGGCATGCCGTCGCACGAGGCGGCTGACGAGAGGAACCAGACATGAAGCGCAGCAAGGCGTACCGCGCAGCCGCAGAGGCGCGCGACGCAGATCAGCTCTACTCGGCCGTCGAGGCCGTCGGGCTGGCCAAGAGCGGGGCGTCGGCGAAGTTCGACGAGACCGTCGAGGTCGCGATGCGACTCGGCGTCGATCCCCGCAAGGCGGACCAGATGGTCCGTGGCACGGTGAACCTTCCGCACGGTACGGGCAAGACGGCACGGGTCCTCGTCTTCGCCACCGGTGAGAAGGCCGCCGACGCACTCGCCGCCGGAGCCGACGAAGTCGGCGCCGACGAGCTCATCGAGAAGGTGGCCGGCGGCTACCTCGACTTCGACTCGGTGGTCGCGACCCCGGACCTCATGGGCAAGGTCGGCCGTCTCGGTCGCGTCCTCGGCCCCCGTGGTCTCATGCCGAACCCGAAGACCGGCACCGTGACGATGGACGTGGCGAAGGCGGTCACGGACATCAAGGGCGGCAAGATCGAGTTCCGTGTCGATCGCCACGCCAACCTTCACTTCATCATCGGCAAGGCGACCTTCGGTCTCGACCAGCTGGTCGACAACTACACGGCCGCGATGGACGAAGTCATGCGACTCAAGCCCAGCACGTCGAAGGGCCGCTACCTCAAGAAGATCGTGGTCTCCACCACCATGGGCCCCGGTGTCCAGATCGACCCGCAGCGCAAGCGCGAAGAGCTCAACGCCTGATCCCGTACCACTCGACACGGCCCCGCACCCTTCGGTGCGGGGCCGTGCTGCGTTCGTGATGGCAGGGATTGTCGCCGCCCGGGCTCAGCGCATCTGCACGGGCAGCCGCCTGCACCGCCTGCCGGGCT
>DAIEHO010000225.1 GCA_027353565.1 Propionibacteriaceae bacterium | reverse complement strand
GGCTCCGCGCCGTCGTACGGCTCCGCCCCCAGCTACGGCACCCCTGATCCCAGCACTCCTTCGTACGGCTCGGCGCCCAGCTACGGCAGCACGGACCCCAGCACCCCCTCGTACGGTTCCACCCCGTCGTACGGGGCGGCTCCGGTGGCCGGCGGCTACGGCAGCGTTCCCGACCCCGCGGCCGGCGGCGGCTACACCGACCCGAGCCAGGCGTACGGGGCCCCGGGTGGTTATGGCCAGTCACAGCCCGGTCAGTACGGTGCGACGGGCTACGGGCAGACCGCCGAGGGCTACCAGGACCCGAGCGCTGCGTACGGGGCTGCTCCCGTGGCTGGATACCCCAGCGCGGGCATGTCCGCGTACGGGTCCGGCTACGCCAACCCCGCGCCGGAGCTCGCGACCTTCGGCAACCGGGCACTCGGCTGGCTCGTCGACTGGGTCGCCCCCTCGATCGTTGCGAGCATCATCGGGTCGATCCTCGACAGCGCGACGAACACGGGTGTCTTCTTCTGGCTCATGCAGCTCGTCTTCGCCGCCTTCGTCGTCTGGAACTCGGGTTACCAGGCCGGTATGACCGGCTACTCACTGGGTCGCAGGGTCGCCAAGACGAAGCTTGTGGCTGAGGCCACGGGGCAGCCGGTCGGATCCTCGCAGGGCATGCTCCGCGCCGGTTCGCAGTTCGTGATGAACTACATCTGCATCGTCGGCGCGATCAGCTGGCTCTTCCCCCTCTGGGACAGCAAGCGCCAGACGCTCGCCGACAAGATCGTCAAGTCCGTCGTCGTCGCCGACCCGAACGCTGGGCAGACACCGATGCAGTGAGGTCCTCTGGATCAGCACATCGATCGCTGAAACACACGAAGGCGCCGCCCACAGGGGCGGCGCCTTCGTCGTCGTCAGGAAAGGACGCTGGGCCCTCGGAGTGAGCGGGTCAGAGCGGAGAGTTGCTCACGGACAAGAACGCCATCACGCACGTCACGACGGCGCTGGCCATGACGGACGCCAGCAGGGCCATCACGACGATGAGCCCGCGGCGCGTCAGCTGCCACGACGGCTGGTCCACCGCAACCAGGCATGCCCTCGGACGCGGCGCCACCACGTGGCGTACCGATGCGGAAGGCCGCCCTGCGTTCGGGCCGCTCGGCAGGCGGCCCGCTGCGGGGCGCACGGTCACTGGGGATGGGGCCACGGTCACTCGGCTCATCGTCACGGTGCTCATCGGTGGTCCTTTCGGTCGAACATGTGTTCGAAACAGTTCTATGTCATCCGCCGGACCGAATCAAACATCTGTCCTTTTCGGCGTGTCGCGGCTCCTGTGACCACTACACACGGAGGCTCTGACAGTTTTCGCACAGGTGACCCTCGAGGTTGTCCGACAGCCTCACGGGTGGCACGGTGGAGGGGACGGCGCACCGATCCGTGCCCCGCGAGCCCCCCTTACAGGAGCGTGTGTGCTGAATGCCGATGCCTACCGGTGACCCGATCCCCGACCCGCGTGACTCGGTCACCGGGTCGTTCGAGGGACCTTCACACACACGGCCCCAGTCCCCGCTCCACCCCGTGAGCCTCATGGCCGGTGCCGGGGCAGCCGCGGTGGCCGCTGTCATCGGAGGTCGTCTCGGACTGAGCGGCACGGTCGCAGGGGCCGCTGTGGGAAGCATCATCGCCACGATCGCGGGTTCGGCGATCAAGCACTCCGCGCATCGCAGTGGAGCGGCCGTGGTCGGACTGGCTCGTCGCCGCGGTGGTGGCGGCGCCCAGGCACCCGCCATCACCACGGGATCATCCCCATGGCGCACGTGGCTTCGCCGGAGCGCCATGGTCGGTGCAGGCTTCGCACTGGGCATCGTGGGCCTGCTCGCCGTACAGCTCGGCCTGGGACGTTCCCTCTCCCCCGGTTCCGGCCAGCTCCAGGAGGCGGCCACCCGGGTGGTCGCTCCGACGACAGCCCTGCACCGAGCCTCCGCCCGCCCGGCCAGCCCGCCCCCGTCGGCCGCCATCGGGACCACGCCGGCGCGGTCGGCGTCACCGAGCCCCACGTCGACCCCCTCCGGCACCGCGATGCCGACCGCCGACCCGATCAAGGCGCCCAGCGCCGGCGTTACCCCGACCCCCTCGTCGACCCCGAGCGCTGCCACGCTCCAACCCACGGCCGCCGCCGCGAGCTGAACCCCCGCGCGCCACTCACGGGCGACACGCTCGTACAGGTGTTTGATTCCCGTAATCGAACGCCGTATCTTCACAGCATGGCTGACGAGACCACACCCCCCAGCAACCGCCGCCGCGCACCCGAGGTGAAGCGCGGCCGCCCGTCGAACGCCGACATCGCCGATGTCGTCCGACGCTCGAAGCTGGTGACGATGCCCACCGAGGGGGCGGTCGACGCGGACGGGTTGACCATGCGGCAACGGCTCCTGCTGGAGGTCATCAAGCGCTCCGTCGAGGACAAGGGCTACCCGCCGAGCATGCGTGAGGTGGCCAAGATGGCTGGCCTGTCGAGCCCATCCAGCGTGGCCCACCAGCTCCACCAGCTCGAGGCAAAGGGATACATCCGACGCGACCCGAACCGTCCTCGGGCCCTCGACGTCCGGCTCCCCGAGGGACCGAGCTCGCGGCCGCGGTCGGCTGACCCGTACGCCGACCCGACAGACGTCAACGACTCGTTGCCCAAGCCCGTCCACGTCCCCGTTCTGGGCCGGATCGCGGCCGGCGGCCCGATACTCGCCGAACAGCAGGTCGAGGATGTGTTCGCCCTTCCGCGCCAGCTGGTGGGCGACGGCGAGCTGTTCCTGCTCGAGGTCCGTGGCGACTCGATGATCGACGCCGCCATCTGCGACGGCGACTACGTCGTCGTGCGCCGCCAGCCGGTCGCCGAGAACGGGGACATCGTCGCAGCCCTCCTGGGAGACGAGGCCACGGTCAAGACGTTCAAGCGCACACCCGGCCAGGTGTGGCTCCTTCCTCACAACCCGGCCTACGAGCCGATCGACGGGAACGACGCGAGCATCCTCGGAAAGGTCGTCACAGTCCTTCGTCGCCTCTGAGCCGGACGCCGCGCCGGCTCGCCGGCGAAAGGAGCGACCCTTTCCGTCTCCAACCCCGCCGGAAGGGGTATTGAACTGCCATGAGCGACAACCTTCGTGATCTGAGCAGCGAGCTCAGCCAAGTGGAAGCGGCCATTCACGACGCGCCGCTGTACGCGGATCCGGCCAATCCCGGTGCCGGGTTCAGCGATCGGCTCGTCAACCTGGTGGCCCAGGAGGACAGTGTCCTGGGCCAGATCATCGAGCAGGCTCGTCACGACCTGACCGCCCCGTAGTCGGACGTCGCCAGGAACAGGCCTCGCAGCCCTCTCCGACGATCAGCCGTCGGGTCCGCGGTCGGCGTCGGCGTGCGGCCGACCCGCCGCACTCGGGCGCCTGACGACCCGGCGCTCACTCCCAGATCGCTCGCTCGAGACGGTGTCTCAGGGCCCTCGTCAGAGGCCCCGAGCGAAGCGCGGCCCGCGCGGCGTTCCAGCCACAGGCGCCGTGCACTCCGCCCCCTGGGTGCGTCGCAGCACCGGCGAGGTAGAGGCCTTCGATCGGGGTCTCCGGGCGACCCAGCCCCGGGGTCGGACGGAAGACGAGCTGCTGGTGCAGCGCCGACGTCCCCCCGCCGACCGCCCCGCCCATCAGGTTCGCGTCTCCGAGCTCGAGATCGGTCGGCGTCTGCACTCTTCGGGTGAGGACCGAGTCGCCGAAACCCGGCGCCGCTCGCTCGATGCTCTCCTGCACCCGGGCCACGTGGGCCGCGACGGCCTGCTCGTCCCGGGAAAGGGCTCGCGGGATGCGTGTGTACGCCCACGCAGACTCCGTCCCCTTCGGCGAGCGCGTCGGGTCCGCCGTGGTCATCTGCCCGAACAGGATGAACGGCTTGCCGGGCATGCGCCCGACGGCGAGATCCGTGCCGAAGTCCACGAGCTCGTCGAGGTCGGCGCCCAGGTGTACCGTCCCCGCACCACGAGATCCTCCGTCGAGCCATGGCGCGGGTCGGTCGAGAGCCCAGTTGAGCTTCACCGTGGAGCTGTCCCATTCGAAGGTCAGAAGGTCCCTCTCGAGTCGCCGAGGTAGCGGCACCCCGGCGAGCAGCCGCTCGTACAGGTCGGGGGCACTGACGTCGGCAAGGACCGCCTTCCGTGCCTCGATGGTGGAGCCGTCCTGCAGCTCGACCCCGAAGGCACGCCCGGAGCGCACCAGGACCTTCGTGACTCGGGCGTCGGTCCTCACCTCGACCCCCCTTGCCTGCGCTCGTGCACACATCGCTCGGGTCACGCGGCCGGCTCCGCCGAGCGGAACCGGGAAGCCCACATCCTGCGCGAGCATCGTGAAGAGCCAGCCGTACACGGCACTGCCGGCAGTGATCGGGGACAGATCGGCGTGCAGCGCATTGCCGGTGAGGAGCAGCCGCGCACCGTCGCCGCCGAAGGCCTGCTCCGCGAACGTCCGGACGGGCATCGCCACCATGCGCGCCAGGCGCATCGCCCCTGCGGCCCGCAGCACCCGCAGCATGCGCGCGCCGGCGAGCACCGGAGGGAAGGGGGTGAAGAGCGCGGCGAGGAGGGGCTCCCGTATCTTCTGCCAGTCGCGGAACATCCTCACCCAGGCATCGCCGTCGCCCGGAGCCCACCGGTCCAGTCCCGCGGCGGTCTCCTCGACGTCCCGGTGGAGAACCACAGCCGACCCATCGTCACACTGGTGCGCGAGAACGGCCGGGGCGTGCACCCATTCCAGGCCGAAGGACTCGAGGCCGAGACCCCGGATCACCGGACTGGCTGCGGCCAGCGGGTAGAAGGCGCTGTACAGGTCGGTCGTGAAGCCCTCTGCGAGATCCTCGGTGCTCTTGACCGCTCCGCCGATCTCAGCCTCCGCTTCGAGCACCACCACATCCCAGCCTGCATCAGCCATCGCGTTGGCAGCGACCAGACCGTTGGGTCCGGAGCCGATCACGATCGCGTCGAAGGGCACCTCAGTGGTTCCTGAGCGCCTCGACGAGCTCCGCCCTCGTCATCGTCGACCGACCACGGATCCCGATCTCCTTCGCCCGGGACATCAGCTCGCTCCTCGAACGCTCGTCGTAGTCCTTCGACGTGGCGCCCTTCCGGCCGACGGCGGTTCGCGACGTCTTCGCTGCGGCGTTCGCGATGCGCGCCGACTTCTCCTTGCTGTTGCCCTCGTCACGGAGGGCCTCGTACATCTCCGGGTTCTTCACGGAGGGCCCGGGGGTTCGCTTCGGCACAGCCGTCTCCTCATGTCGGTTCGCGTGGGACCTGTACCCCTGGCCGAGGTCGGCTACTCCCCCGCTGCCCCAGGATCGGATCCGGGATCCGATGCCTCGCGCCCGCTGAGCCGACGTAAGGCCGACACGGCCAGCTCGTGGTTCGTGGTCGACCAGAACGGTGGGATCGAGGCGCGCAGGAACGACCCGTACCGGGCTGTCATCAGCCGCGGGTCGAGGATCGCGACCACGCCGCGGTCCGTGAGGCGCCGTACGAGCCTGCCACTGCCCTGCGCGAGGAGCAGCCCGGCATGGGTGGCTGCGACCTGCATGAACCCGTTGCCGCCCGACGCCGTCACCGCGTCCTGCCTGGCCACCATGAGCGGCTCGTCGGGCCGCGGGAACGGGATCTTGTCGATGATGACGAGCTGGCA
>DAIEHO010000220.1 GCA_027353565.1 Propionibacteriaceae bacterium | reverse complement strand
GTTCGAGGAGGTCGCGGCGCCGGCTGTGCGGCTCCTCGCCGCGCAGCCCGGAGTCGTCGGCGTCGACTTCGGCGTCAACCTCGACGACCCCGAGCTGTGGGCGCTGGTGACGAGGTGGGTCGACGTCGGCTCGTACCGGCGGGCCCTCGGCTCGGCGAACCGCATCGTCCTCTGGCCTCTGCTCTCGCTGGCGCTGGATGAGCCCAGCGCGTACGACGATCCGCAGTCGGTCGGGCAGAACGTGCCCCGCACCCGGTAGCGTTGCCCACTCACGGGTCACCAGCCGGGTGGCCCGCGCGGGCTCACCCGCGAGCAGAGAAGTGGAGCACCAACAGGTGGCTAGCACCCTGGACAACGTCATCAGCCTCGCCAAGCGGCGGGGTTTCGTCTTCCCCTGTGGCGAGATCTACGGCGGCACCCGTGCCGCGTGGGACTACGGCCCCCTAGGCGTGGAGCTCAAGGAGAACATCAAGAAGCAGTGGTGGCGCCAGGTCGTCACGGCGCGTGACGACATCGTGGGTCTGGACTCGTCGGTGATCCTGCCGCGTCAGGTCTGGGTCGCGTCGGGACATGTCGGGGTGTTCACCGACCCGCTGACGGAGTGCCTCCAGTGCCACAAGCGCTTCCGTGCGGACACGCTGGAAGAGGAGTTCGAGAACCGCAAGGGTCGCAAGCCCGAGGGGCTGACCGAGGTCCCGTGCCCGAGCTGCGGCACCAAGGGCCAGTGGACCGAGCCGCGCGACTTCAACATGATGCTCAAGACCTACCTCGGCCCGGTCGAGGACGAGTCGGGCCTGCACTACCTGCGCCCCGAGACCGCGCAGGGCATCTTCATCAACTTCGCCAACGTCGTCCAGGCCACGCGCAAGAAGCCGCCGTTCGGCATCGGCCAGGTCGGCAAGTCGTTCCGCAACGAGATCACGCCGGGCAACTTCATCTTCCGCACGCGCGAGTTCGAGCAGATGGAGATGGAGTTCTTCGTCGTGCCCGGCACGGACGAGCAGTGGCACCAGTACTGGATCGACACGCGCACCGACTGGTACGTGAACCTCGGCATCTCCCGTGACAACCTCCGCCACTACGAGCACCCCAAGGAGAAGCTGTCCCACTACTCGAAGCGCACCGTCGACATCGAGTACAAGTTCGGCTTCGCCGGCAGCGACTGGGGCGAGCTCGAGGGCATCGCCAATCGTACGGACTTCGACCTGACCACCCACAGCGAGCACTCCGGCACGGACCTGAGCTACCGCGACCCGGTGACGAACGAGAAGTTCGTGCCGTACGTGATCGAGCCCGCGGCGGGCCTCACCCGCTCGTTGATGGCGTTCCTCGTCGAGGCGTACACCGAGGACGAGGCCCCGAACACCAAGGGTGGGGTGGACGTACGGACGGTGCTCAAGCTCGACCCGCGCCTCGCTCCCGTGAAGGCCGCGGTCCTGCCCCTGAGCAAGAACGAGGACCTGTCGCCGAAGGCACGCGACCTGGCTGCCGAGCTCCGCACGCTCTGGAACGTCGACTACGACGAGACCCAGGCGATCGGTCGCCGGTACCGCCGCCAGGACGAGATCGGCACGCCGTACTGCGTGACGGTCGACTTCGACACCCTCGACGACCAGGCGGTGACCATCCGCGAGCGCGACACCATGTCGCAGGAGCGCGTGGCGCTCGACCAGGTCAAGGGCTACCTCGGCGCCCGGCTCGCGGGCTGCTGAGCGCAGGAGCCAGGTTGGAAGCCCGGCAGCAGGTCGGCAGCTGACGAGCCCTCCTGTCGGGACGGACGCCGCGGGGAGCGACGGTCGTGACAGTCCTCTCACAGTGTGGGGAGGCTGTCGCGGCCAACCCCTAGCCTGCCTGTACATCCCAGTGAGTGAAGGCATCCGACGTTGTCCCAGCAGCCGTTGTTCGTCCCGGCAGCAGCCGGGTGGTACGCGTGCCCAGGGGACCCGCCCGGCATCACGCGCCACTGGGACGGCAAGCAGTGGCTCTGCGAGATCCACGGTCCGATCCGCGACCACTTCGACCAGCTTCGCGCCGCGTCGCTCCAGGGTCTGTCGCCCGACGACCTGGCCCTCCTGCGACAGCTGACCAACGAGGTGTCGCGAATCGAGGACCTGGTTCTGGCCGCCCCGGCCGCCAACCCGCCGCTCGTGCAGATCGCCGCCCCGCCGCCGTACGTACCCCCGCCCGTCGACCCGTACACGTCGGTACCGCTCCCGGCCCATGGCATGGCCGGCGACTCCCTGTCGGCGGGCGCCGGCCAGCGCTTCCTCGTCTCGAGCCCCACCTCCGGCAGCAACCGCAAGATCCTCGTGGCGGTGGTCGCTGTGGTGGCGCTCCTGGCCCTGGTCGGCGTCCGGCTGGCCTTCACGGGTCCGACCGGGTTCTTCGGGAGCACGCCCGCATCGCTGGCCCTGAACTCGTGCGTCACCCTGTCCTACCCGTCGGGCGGCACGGCCGCCCAGGACGTCACATGGGCAGCGAGCGAGTGCAAGACCGCGTCGGGGGGGCCGGTCAGCTACAGCGTCGTCTCGAAGCTCAGCGGCACGGCGACGTGCGACTCGGACAGCCAGTATGTCCGGACGCTCGACGCCGGCAAGGCCGTCGCCAGCACGTACTGCCTCATGGAGAACCTGACCGTCGGCGAATGTCTGTACCAGGACGAGCAGGGCTTCTTCTTCGACGTCGCCTGCACGGACATCCGTGCGGAGCTGAAGGTCTCGGCAGCCGCCGCCCAGGGGTCGGGCTACGCGTGCCCTGACGACACCACGACCTCCTGGCAGTTCCCGTCCGCCAACCGTACGTACTGCCTCACCAAGCCCTGACCCGCCCTCTGGCTGGGCCGGCGCTTTCCCGACAGGGCGGTACGTTTCGCGCTCCCGGTGTTATTGAATCGTTATAGATCGGTTTTGACCGCTCCTCTTGTAGAACGGTCTTCACTCTGCGTAGATTGCTCTACACGGAGCCTGTAGAGCGATCTACACACGCAGCGAGGAAGATCAATGTCGATCCAGACGAACCGCTCGATCACCATCGAGGACGTGGCGCGTGCCGCCGGCGTCTCGAGGGCGGCCGTCTCGAAGGTCATCCGCGACGCCTACGGCGTCA
>DAIEHO010000207.1 GCA_027353565.1 Propionibacteriaceae bacterium | reverse complement strand
ATCTTGATCGCCTCCGGTCGCGTCCCGTATACGAGCATCACCGTTGCCGTCATCAGCCCGATCCCCCCTCCGGCGACGTGTCGTGGCGACACGGTCGGTGAACGCGCACGCAGCGAGACTCACGAGGACGCCCAACGCGACGATGATCCCGACGGCTCGGCTGCGATGTCCGTTGGAGTATTGCACGGCGACTGTGGGCGGCGACATGGTGAAGTCGATGCGTGACGCCGCCGGTACGTGGGCGACGTCCTCCTTCGCGCTGACAAGGCTCGTGATCGTGTCGAGCAGCTCGTACATGCGGGTCCGGACTGCGGCGGCCGTCGGTCCGCTGGCCTGGACGATCAGCGCCGGTTCGGCGAAGTTGTCGGCCCACTGCCCACCTGTGTCCGGTAGCAGCACCGACCAGCCGTCGTAGATGCCCTGGTCCACCAGGGTCACATCCGGGCTGTTGGCCGTCCGGGGGACGACTCCGTGGTTGATCTCGGTCTGGATGACTCCAGCGAACGCGATCGCTGTCGAACTGTCCGGGGCGAGCTGGTTCGGCTGCTGGGTGCTGGCTGGTACGAGGAAGTAGATCTTCATCGAGGCCCAGTAGACGCCGGGGGCCCGCAACGTGACCACGCACAGGGCCAGGGTCAGCAGCAGGCCCGCGAGCATGACCGGCCAGCGTCTGCGGAGCGCGGTCCACAGGGTGCCGACCGTCATCTCGTCTCCCCTGCGCTCGTCCCGAACACCAATGATCGAACGGCTAAAGGATATGCACGCTCGGGTACGATGACCACGGATCAGCCGATCACCATGGGGGGAGGGCTGCGCATGCCCGTCGGAGAGTTCTTCAGTGCCCTGCGCCGCCGATGGGTGGTCGTCCTCGTGGGACTGCTCCTGACGGTGGGCCTCAGCGGCGGTGCCTACTGGTTCTTCAAGCCCACGTACGAGATCACCGGCACCGTCCTTCTGCTCCCGCCGGCGTCGTCGGAGACGACCGGGAGCCCCAACCCGTACCTCCAGCTCGGTGGGCTTCAGCAGGCGGTCGACCTGGTCGGGGTCTCGCTGAGCGACCAGGAGACGACGTTGGAGATGCGCTCGATCAGCAAAGATGTGACGTTCACCGTTCAGGCGGACGTGCGGACGAGCAGCCCGCTCCTGGTGGTCGACGTCAAGGACAGCTCGCCCGCCACGGCTCTCCGCATCAGGGACCTCCTCGTGGCGCGCGTGCCCGAACGTCTCGACTCGCTCCAGCAGTCGCTCGGGGTCAGCGCGAAGGACCGTGTCACAAGCTCCGTCCTCACCCTGGACACCCGCGCGGTAGAGGTCGGCAAGAACCGGTTGCGGGCCGGCGTCGTGGCAGGTGTCATCGGACTCGGCCTGACCCTGGCGGCGGCAGCGCTCTGGGACGCTCGGCGCCTCCGCCATCCGCGGCGTCGAGCGCCGGGGCGTCCTGAGGTGGACAAGCCGAGCGAGGCGACGACGGACACGTCGACCCAGGTGACCGAAGGCCCCGCGCGGGCCGTGGAGGCCACAGAAGAAGCGGGTGGGGCGGAAGCGAGCCCCGGCAGCCCCTTCAATGAGCTGGACGCGTTCGACGAGGATGCGGATGTTCCGGACGTCGCACCCCGCTGACGACGTCCTCGTTGCGCCGGCCGCCCCCCGTCGGTCCGGCCGCGCGGATGCCGTCACGCTGCTGACGATCCTGCTCGCGGTACGCCTCGTCCTCCCGTCCCAGTTCGTCGTGGGAGCGCTCGGCGGCGCGGGCGCACCGGCGACGCTGTTGGGACTCGTGCTCCTGGCCTACTGGTTGTGGCATCGGCTCCACCGGACCCAGATCCAGAAGGGCGCTGCGGTGAACGCCGTCGCCATCGCGTTCCTGGGCGTGCTCCTGGCGTCTGACGTGGTCGCCGCCTCGAGGCCGATCCAGGCCGAGGAGCTGAACCTGTCCACGCTGTCACTCATCAGTGTCGGTGGCTGGATGGGTGGTCTCCTGCTGGCGTCGGACGGCGTGAGCACCATGGGACGCCTCAGAGCGATCGTCTCCCGTCTGGCGGTCCTGGGAGCCGCGTTCGCCGGCTTCGGGCTGTTCCAGTTCGTGACCGCTGCGGCCTGGATCGACAAGCTGTCGATCCCGGGCCTGGTCCTCAACACGCCCGTGTACGCGATCACCCAGCGGGACGGGTTCATCCGCCCGTTCTCCACGGCGATCCACCCCATCGAGTTCGGGTCCGTCATCGCGATGCTGCTCCCCTTGACGATCGTCTTCGGTCTGCTGGGCTCCCGCTCGGGGCGAATGCGCTGGTGGTCGTGGATCCCCGCCCTCATGATCGTGCTCGCCGGGTCGCTGTCGTCCTCGCGGTCGACCTTCGTGGGCATCGCAGTCGGAGTACTGTTCCTCTGGCCGGCCCTGAAGCGCACGCAGCGCGTCGTGGGCGCGGTCGCGGCCCTGGGAGTGGGTGCCTTCGTGTTCGTGACCGTGCCCGGCATGGTCAGTACGATCACGTCGCTCTTCGCGGGCGTGGTCTCGGGCGACTCGAGCGTCGCCTCACGCGTGGACGGGTTCGCCGTCGCGGCCAGCTACATCAGCCGCTCCCCGATCATCGGACGAGGCTTCGGCACGTTCCTGCCCCGCTACTGGATCTTCGACGACCAGTACCTGCTGAACCTCGTCGAGACGGGTGCGGTCGGTCTGATCTTCATGCTGCTGCTGTGGATCGTGCCCGTGGTCGCTGTCGCGCGGGTGCTGCGCCGGACCGAGCCGGGGTCCCCCGAGCGACTGCTGGGGACGGGCCTGCTCGCGTCGAGCATCGTGGGCGGCGTCGGGCTCGCCTTCTTCGACGGCTTCGGGTTCCCCATGATGCCGGCGGTCTGGTTCGTAGTGCTCGGGCTGGCAGGGGCCTATGTCCGGCTGGCGCGGGCCACCGCGTCGTAGACCTCCGAGATCCGGTCGATCTTCGCCGACCACAGGCCGACCTTGTCCAGCCGCGCTCGGGAGGCGGCTCCCATCGTGGTCACCAGGGACGGGTCTGCGACGAACCGTCGTACGGCGACGGCGATGTCGCGGGCCAGCTGGTCGGGGTCATGGGCCTCGAGCGTGAAGGCGCACGTGGGGTCGACGGCAGCGCCCGGACCTCCGCGATCGCAGACGATCAGGGGCAGGTGGTGGCCCATCGCCTCGAAGACCACGTTGCCGCCGGGCTCGCGGTAGCTCGGGAACGCGAAGACGTGTGACCTGCGGTAGAAGCCCTGGACAGCCTCCTTGCCGGCCCAGCCGTGGAACCGTACCTTCGCCGTCACGCCCATGCTCGCGGCCAGCTCGCGGCACGCTGTGGCGTCGAACCCGTCGCCGACCACGTCGAGCTCGACCGGTACGTCGCGCAGGTGTGCCATGGCAGCTACGAGGTCTCTGGCGCCCTTGGTACGGATGACGCGTCCCACGAAGAGCAGCCGCAGCGGCTCTGCGTCGGAGAACGCTGCCGGGACCTTCGGGGGGTCGGCGTCCGGCACGGTGACGAGGCCTGTCTCGCTGAGGACCTCGAAGCTGTGCAGCGACAGCGCGGAGAGGAAATCCCGGACGTAGTCGGCGATCCCGAGGACGACGGCTGCGCGTTCGTACGACCTCCGTAGCGACGGGTCGTACCGCATGCGCAGGCCGTCGAGGGCCCGCAGCCGCTGGTACCAGGGCCCGCTGTCGACTCCCCGGAAGCCCGGTGGCGACTCGAGGCTGCCTCCGACCGGGCCGATGATGTACGGGATGCTCGACACGCGGAGCGGACTCGGGTAGCGCATCGCGACCGGGACGACCTGGTGAGCGACGTCGAAGCGCTCGCCGCGCCGCTCCGCATCCTTGATCCACCGGCGCGCCCGGGCGTCGAACGCGACGTACCCGGGCTTCAGCAGGCTGTTGAAGCGTTCGAAGCGGCCCAGGCCGCGGGGCTCCAGCCACTCGACGACCCGTGCCCGCGGGACCTGGTCGGTGATCGACGGCGCACCGCGCTTGCGGTACGTGAGGAGTGTCACGTCGAAGCGGCGGGACAGGAGGTCCGCCCACTGGTAGGCCACCCACGCCTCCCCGATGTCGCCGGAGTCGACCGTCGGAGCAACCAGGAGGATCCTCACCGGTTCACGCTATCGCGGTGTGGCCACGGCGCCCAGTATCGTGACGCCATGGCCACTGTGGCGATCGTCGTCGTCACGTACAACAGCGAGTCGTGCATCGGCGGCCTCCTGGACTCGCTCACCGACTCGGGCGCCGACGCGATCGTCGTCGTCGACAACGGCTCGACCGACGCGACCGTACGGATCGTCGAGGGACGAGAGGGCGTCCGGCTGGTCCGGTCGACGAACGTCGGCTACTCGGGTGGCATCAACCGTGGTGTACGCGAGGTGCCTGGTGCCGACGCGTACCTGATCCTCAACCCCGACCTCGTCGTACGGCCGGGCCTGGTCCCGCTGCTGGCGGCCGCTCTCGCCGAGCCGAGGGTCGGCATCGTCGCACCACTCGTCCTCGGCTCCGACGGGCACCGCCAGGACTCGTTGCGACGAGAGCCATCGCTGCTTCGCGCCCTCGGGCTCAACAGCACCGGGATCCCGTTGCTCAGCGAGTACGTGACCGGCGACGACGCGTACGCGGCCGCGCGTGATGCCGACTGGGCGCTCGGGGCAGCCCTCATGTTCAGCCGTACGTGCTACGACGCGGTCGGCGGCTGGGACGAGTCGTACTTCCTGTACTCCGAGGAGACGGACTTCTGCCTGCGCGCCCGTGACCTCGGGTGGCGGACGCGACTGGTGCCGGACGCCGTCGTCGTCCACCACGAGGGCGGCTCCGGGCGCAGCGACGCCACGCACGTAATGCAGATCGTGAACCGGGTACGGCTGTACGCGCGGCGGCACCCGAGGCCGGCCGGCTATGCCTACCTGGCACTGACCGTCCTGTCCGAGCGGACCTGGGTCGCGCGGGGCCACACGCAGTCGAGGGCCTCGATACGCGGGCTGTTACGCCCGCGCACGAGACCCTCGGTGCTGGGATGCAGCAGGTCGCTGCTACCGCGCTGAGCCGTTAGGCGTTGACCGCGGCGAGGCTGTCGTCCCAGTAGTTGCCCGACGCGAGGTTTCCTGCGCCACTGGGGTCGAACGCCGTGATCGGACCGTACGAGCCGCCGTTCGGGTAGTAGATCCTCGAGAACCGGTTGTTCGTGATCTTGATGTTCGAGGTCTTGCCGTACCGCTCGTTGTCGCCGCCGTACACGGTGTAGCCGCCGCCTGCGACCAGGTTGTCGGTGATGAGGCGGTTGGCCTCGACGCCGAAGTCCTTGA
>DAIEHO010000193.1 GCA_027353565.1 Propionibacteriaceae bacterium | reverse complement strand
CTTACTCCTGAGCCTCCGGACGAGGTCCGAATGCGGTGGGCGAAGGTAGGTTCGGTCCCGTCGACACGTGAGGAGACATCCATGCTCGTCACCGTCCTCGGGGCCAACGGCCCCACGGGCAGACTTCTCAGCAAGCTGCTGGTCTACGCCGGCCACCAGGTCAGGGCACTGACCCGTCATCCGGACGATGGCGGCCTCTCCGGGCTCGACATCACGGTGATCAGCGGTGACGCCACCCGCGAGGCGGACCTGCGCAGGGCGTTCAAGGGCGCCGAGGCCGTCGTGTCGGTCCTCGGCACCCCGTACAGCAAGGACCCGGTCACCCTGTACTCGGAGAGCGC
The DNA here is from genome assembly GCA_027353565.1 of Propionibacteriaceae bacterium. Classification (GTDB taxonomy): domain Bacteria; phylum Actinomycetota; class Actinomycetes; order Propionibacteriales; family Propionibacteriaceae; genus Fen-668. The sequence goes on along the minus strand of DAIEHO010000193.1, from coordinate 1,862 downwards.
CCGTGCCGTGACCACGCTCATGCAGGAGCAAGGACTGCGGCGGCTCGTCGTGACCAGCTCTGCCGTCCTGTCGACGTGGCGGGACCCGGCGAGGAGCTGGCTCGAACGCACCGTGCTGCTGCGGATCGTGGACAGCATGGGGCGGACCCTGTACGACGACATGCGACGCATGGAGGAGATCGTGACGGCCACCGATCTCGACTGGACGATCATGCGTCCGCTCGGGCTCGCGGACATGGGCGCCTCCACCCGGTGGGCGGTCGCCGAGGATCACATCGCCGGCAAGCAGACCGCCCGTCGCGACCTGGCGGCTGCGATCGTCGACCAGCTCGGCCGTACGGACTTCATCCACAAGACGGCCGCGGTCGCCACCACCAACGAGTCCGTCAGCATCCCGGCCACGATCTGGCGCGAGGGGATCAGGCCGAAGCTGGTGAAGAACCCCCGGCGGTGAACCGGAGCTCGACGTCGCGCAGCGTGTAGCCCTCGATGAGGTCGTCCCACCCCAGTGTGGGCTCACGGACGAGCTCCGGGCTTCGCGACAGCAGCCGCGTCAGGAGCACGTCCGACTCGAGGATCGCGAGCGGCTGGCCAGGGCACTTGTGGGCTCCGTCGCCGAAGGCCAGCCCGTACGGCGCGACCCCAGCGGGCAGCGGCCGGTACGGGCACAGGTCGAGCGGGTCCGCGCCGACGGCGTCGGCGTCGGCGTTCGCCGGACGGATGCACACGTCGAGCAGGTCGCCCGGCTGTACGGTCACACGCTCCGGCCCGTCGCCCAGCTCGAACGACTCGTGCACGCGCCGGTAGAGGTGCCCCACCACGGGCTCGAGCCGGATGATCTCGTGGAGGATGGCGTAGCGTTCGGCCTTCTCCGCTCCGAGGTAGCGCCGCCGCAGGGGCTCGTCGCCGAGCAGGTGCCAGGCGGCCATGGCGATGAACTCCCTGGTGGTCACCATGCCGGCCGTCCCGTACGTGACGCACTCGACGAGGATGTCGGCGTCGCTGTACCCCTCGGCGATGAGGTGGCTGATGACGTCCCCCTGCGGAGCCCGTCGGCGGGCCCGAACCGCAGGGCGTACGTCCGCGAACCACATCCTCACGATGGGCACCATCCCGTTGACGGCGGCGCGCGCCCACTGCCGCGGCGTCCGGCCGAGGTCCGCGCGGGTGATGTCGAAGGGCGGCTGGTTGAAGAAGCTGACGAGGCGCCGAGCCATCTTCGGGACGGGAGCCGCGGTCAGGCCCACGATGTCCGCGGTGACCTCGACCGTGTACAGGAGGGCGAGCTCGTCGAGCCGGAACGTCCCGTCGACCTCGCCGAGCAGACGGTCCGCACACGCCTCCATCCTCGAGGCGTAGCGCTCCACGACGACGGGCGCGAAGAACCGAGCGACCTTGCTGCGCTGCTCGTCGTGGGCCGGGCCGTCCGAGATGAGGATCGGGTGCTTCGTGAAGAAGCGTCGGGGGATCCGCTCGGCGGTGAAGCCGGCCTGGACTGTCTGCTCGCGGGCCCGGAGCACCTCACGGGCGGCGGGGAGTGACCGGACGTGCCACACGATCCCGTCGTGCTCCAGCCTCGGACCCGTCGTCTCACCCGGCTTGGTGGCTCGTCGCCGGTCGTGCTGGTCGGCCATGCGGGGCCCTTCGTGGGAACGTCGTGGACACAATGATTGTCGTGGCTGCCCTGGTCCCCTAAAGTCTATACAAACATTGAACAGGAGTGTCCGTGGACCACGCAGTACCGATGGCGACCCGAGGGCGCGGCTGATGGACGACCGCTGGCAGTACCTGGCGCTCATGGCCGCGTGCCTCGTCGTGACGCTGCCACTCGAGTTCGTCCTCCGGGCTCGCGTCTACCGTCG
>DAIEHO010000187.1 GCA_027353565.1 Propionibacteriaceae bacterium | reverse complement strand
CACGTGACCGAGCCGCTCAAGAGGGCGCTCGAGAACAACAGGGTCAACCACGCGTACCTCTTCTCCGGTCCCCGTGGCTGCGGCAAGACGACGAGCGCCCGCATCCTTGCGCGGGCCCTCAACTGCGAGAAGGGTCCCACGCCGGAGCCGTGCGGCGAGTGCCGGTCGTGCCGTGACCTGGCGCGCGGCGGCCCCGGCAGCATCGACGTCATCGAGATCGACGCGGCATCCCATGGGGGTGTCGACGACGCCCGTGACCTGCGCGAACGGGCGTTCTTCGCACCGGTGCAGAGCCGCTACAAGATCTACATCGTCGACGAGGCCCACATGGTCACGACGGCCGGCTTCAACGCGCTGCTCAAGCTGGTGGAGGAGCCACCGCCCCACGTGAAGTTCATCTTCGCGACGACCGAGCCGGAGAAGGTCATCGGCACGATCCGGAGCCGCACCCACCACTACCCGTTCCGCCTCGTCCCGCCGCGTGTGCTCAGCGACTACCTGCGCCGGCTGTGCGATGCCGAGGGTGTCGCGATCGAGTCGTCGGTGCTGCCGCTGGTCGTACGAGCGGGAGCCGGATCTGTCCGGGACTCGCTGTCCGTGCTCGACCAGCTTCTCGGCGGCGCGGGACCGGCCGGGGTCACGTACGACCAGTCGGTCGCGCTTCTCGGCTTCACCCCCGACGCGCTGCTCGACGAGATCGTCGACGCGTTCGCGGCCGGCGACGGTGCCGGTGTCTTCGCGACGATCGACAAGGTCATCGAGGTCGGCCAGGACCCCCGGCGTTTCGCGGAGGACCTGCTGCGCCGTCTGCGGGACCTGGTGATCGTCGCGTCGGTGCCGGATGCGGCGTCGTCCGGGCTCATCGACGTTGCCGCGGACCAGGCGGAGCGCCTCGCCGTACAGGCTGCAGGCATCGGTGCCGGCGAGCTGACGCGTGGCGCGGAGGTCATCGCCGAGGGCCTGGTGGCGATGCGTGGCACGACCGCCCCGCGGCTTCACCTCGAGCTGATGTGCGCGCGGGTCCTGCTGCCGGGCGCGGACGTCGACGGACGCGGGATCCATGCGCGGCTCGACCGGCTCGAGCGCCGGCTCGGCATGCCGGACAGCGGGCCCGCCACGGCCGACGCACCAGCCACAGGCCCTTGGGGTCGAGACGAGCGCGCCGTGTCCGCACCGGCCCAGCGTCCAGCCCCGGCGCCCGAGCGACCGACGGCGGTTCGCCCCGCGGTGTCGACGCTGCATCCGGCCGAGGATGCGCGGAAGGGCCGTCGCACGTTCGACGAGCCCCCACCCGAGGACGACTGGATGCCGCCCGACGACCGCGACCAGGCCGCCGCGCCCGAGCCGGGGGCGCCGAAGCTGCGCGTCGTACGGAACCCGCCGGCGACGGCGGCCGCACCCGAGGCACCGGCGCCCGCTCCTGCTGGGCCCGTACCGGATGAGCCGCCCGCCGTGGCGGCCGCCCGTGTCGAGGCGGCGGTGGCCGTCGTGACCGGCCCGCAGGGACCGGCGGCCACCGACGTCCGGAGGCTGTGGCCCGAGGTGCTCGAGGAGGTCAAGCGTCGGCGGCGGTTCACGTGGATGACGATCTCGCAGCACGCCCAGGTCACGGAGGTGTCCGGAGGCACGCTCGTGCTGACGTTCGCCAACCCCGGTGCTCGCGACAGCTTCCTGCGAGGCGGCAGCGACGACGTGCTACGCGACGCGCTCGTCGAGGTCATGGGCGCCGACCTCGCGATCTCCGCGGTGCTCGACAGCGAAGGCAGGACCGGACCTGCGTCTGGCGCGCCAGTCTCCGCGGCCGTCGAGGCACGGTCCCCCGACTCGGCCGACGACGACGCCGCAGAGCCGGAGACGCCCTCGGACGTGTTCCGCTCGGACCCTGACCCCGTGTCGAACGCAGCGCACACCGATCTGCTGGCCCGCGCTCGCGCGCAGGCAGCGACGCCCGCCGACCCCGCGGGGGACACCGGCGAGCGCGACGACCCGGATGTGGACGACACGGATGCCGAGAGCTTGCTGCGCGAGATGCTGCATGCTGAGGTCATCGACGACGAGTGAAAGGGCGAACGTGGAGAACTTCAACCTCAACGACCTGATGGCGCAGGCTGCCGCGATGCAGTCGCAGCTGCAGAGCGCTCAGGACAAGCTGGCGTCGACCGAGCTGACCGGTACGGCGGGCGGTGGCCTCGTCACGGCGACCATCAAGGGCACCGGTGAGCTTGTCGGGCTCGTCATCAAGCCGGAGGTGTGCGACCCGGAGGACACCGAGACGCTCGCCGATCTCGTCATCGCCGCTGTCCGCGACGCGAACGCCAAGGCTGCCGACGTGCAGCAGGCGTTCATGCCGCAGATGCCCGACCTGGGCTTCTGAGCGAGGGGACAGGTGTACGAAGGACCGGTACAAGACCTCATCGACGAGCTCGCAGCCCTTCCCGGCATCGGGCCCAAAGGAGCGCAGCGGATCGCGTTCTGGCTTCTCGACCAGCCGGAGGAGGACGTCACGCGCCTCGCCGAGACGTTGTCGCGCGTGAAGGCGCAGGTGCGCTTCTGTCAGGTCTGCTTCAACATCGCCTCCGACGACCTGTGCCGGGTCTGCCGCGACCCGCGTCGTGACCAGACGAGCATCTGCGTGGTCGAGGAGTCGAAGGACGTCGTCGCCATCGAACGTACGCGCGAGTTCCGTGGTCGCTACCACGTGCTCGGCGGGTCGATCAGCCCGATCGACAACCGCGGCCCGGGCGACCTGCGCATCCGTGAGCTCGTCCAGCGCCTCGCCGACGGCACCGTCACCGAGGTCATCCTCGCCACCGATCCCAACCTCGAGGGCGAGGCGACCGCCACGTACCTGTCGCGGCTCCTCATCCCCATGGGCGTCTCGGTGACGCGTCTCGCCTCGGGCCTTCCCGTGGGCGGCGACCTCGAGTACGCCGACGAGATCACGCTCGGCCGCGCCTTCGAGGGCCGCCGTCAGGTGCTGAGCTAACAGCTCGTCGCGAACGCGCATCGCGCGCGGGAGCGCTGCGGAGATCACCACTCCAGGGCTCGTCATCGCCCGGATCTCCCGCGCGCTCGAGGTCCGAGCCGGTTCACTGCGGTTGTGGGCGCGGGGGAGCGTTCCGTCCAGGGTCACGCGGGGCGGTGGTCGTCGTGGGACGTCCACCGCCACCACCCACCGGCCTGATCCCGCCAGGGCCACGCCAGATCCACCGGACCGGCTTGAGGCTGGACCGCAGGTCCTGAGGGAGGGCGCACACTCCCGAGAGGAACGCGCGGAAACGTTCTCAGCGCCCCCACAAGCGCGGAGACGCCGAGAAGCGGAGACTTTCTGCAACAACACTGCAATCCTTTACGGTCCCCTGCGTCGGGGATAGCGTTGCCCATGTCAGCCCCTCGCGACGTGGCAGTCGGAGAGCGGGCCACGCCTACACAAGGAGCTTCACGCATGACCTCTGTTGACCTGCCAGGTACGGCTTACCGCGAGTCCTACGCCGAACGCGACGGCGTCGAGTACTGGCTGGAGAAGGCCGGTACGGGCCGCCGGCTCGTGGTGAGAGCCGAGGACGATGCGGCGTACCACGGTTTCGCCGGCACGGTCGAGGGCGACGCCCTCCACGCGGACACCACGGGCGACAACGCCCTCGAGCTGCGCAACCGCCTGCCGTGGCTGAAGCCGCAGCTGTTCGGGCTGGCCACGTCCGTCGGTACGGGCGACCGGCTCGGCATCTGCACGCCCGGCCACGTCCGCGCGCTGAAGGCTGTCGGCGGCGGACTCAAGCCCGTCTTCGCCCAGCAGTCCATCCGCGAGATGGGCCGCTGTCACCGCGAGCCCCGCAACGTGCTCGACGACGCGACGTGGGGTGCGTTCCAGGAGGGCTGGACCGCCGGCGTCGGCGCGGACGCCGACCACCTGCACACGACGGCCGACATCGACCGCTGCGCCGAGGCAGGCTTCGTGTTCTACACCCTGGACCCGAACGAGTACGTCGACCCGGAGGCCGAGTCGGCGGACGAGGCGACCGTACGGGCCAAGGCGGCGGCTCTGGACTGGGCGTCGCTCGACTCCTCGCAGGAGAAGTTCCTGTCCACGTACGTCGGTCACCGGATCGACCTCGAGCACGAGTCGATCACGCTCGACGAGGAGTCGGTGCTGCGCGCGATGGCGAAGTACGGCCCGTCGATGGCCAACGCCATGGACCTGTACCGGCACATCCAGAGCCTCGGCATCCCGCACGAGGTGGAGTTCGCCGTCGACGAGACCGACTACCCGACCAAGCCCGCCGAGCACGTGGTCATCGTCAGCGAGCTCAAGCGCCTGGGCATGGAGTTCGTGAGCTTCGCGCCGCGCTTCGTGGGCGGCTTCGAGAAGGGCATCGAGTACATCGGCAACCTCGACGAGCTCAAGCGCGACTTCGAGATCCACGCCGAGATCGCGAAGGCGCTCGGCCCGTACAAGCTGAGCCTGCACTCGGGGTCGGACAAGTACTCGACGTACCCGCTGTTCGCCGAGGCGACCGGTGGGGTCGCCCATCTCAAGACCGCCGGTACGAGCTGGGCCGAGGCGCTGCGCGTCATCGCCCGCCACGACGGCGACCTCATGCGCGAGATCACCGCACTTGCCCTCGACAGCTTCGAGCAGAACCGCAAGAGCTACCACCTGTCGTGCGACCCTGCGAAGGTGCCGAGCAACCCGACGGATGCTCAGCTCGCGACCCTGCTCGACGTGATCGACAGCCGCCAGGTCCTGCACGTCGGCTACGGGGCGATCCTCGACGCCTATCGGGCGCGCATGTACGAGGTGTGGCAGGCCCACGACGAGGAGCTGTACGGGATCATCGAGGCGCACTTCATCAAGCACCTCGCGCCGTTCGTCAGCTGAAGTCATAGGCCCTTCACAGGGGCCGCTGTTGGTGTCGCATGCCGGGTGAGCGCACACTTGTTGTGAGGCCCGACGAGGGTCCGTTGAATAGCAAATGAACGCCGTGTGTGCGGCAAAGAGGGGAACTTATGCGCTACCCGATTCCCAACCACTCAGTGGGCATGCTGCCCTACCTGATGCATGGTGTCTTCACACTCATCATGCTCGGGCTGATCGTCACGTTGGTGCTGGTCCTTCTCAAGAAGTACCGCAAGGGCCATCTCAACCTGCCCATGTTCGTCCCGGCGCCGCCGGCGACCGAGCACGACCCGTACCTCAGCGCGCTGAAGCTCCTCAACGAGCGGCTCGCGAACGGGGACATCGACGTCGACGACTACTACGCGCGCAGGACCGCACTGAAGGGCCCGGACCCGACCCCCGGCCCCACCGCTGAAGTCTGACGCGACGAGACTCGGCCACGGACATCTCGAGGTGTCCGTGGCCGTTCCACGTCCGGACACTCGGCACACGATGCGCTCGCGAGGCGGAGCGGAGCCTGAACCGTGATGAAGGTTCATGAGACTCGTGCCACGTTGATCGCCGACTCTCCCGCACCGACGGCAGACTGCGCCGTGCAGGAGTCTGAGCGAGGGAGGTGTGCGATGAGCGAAGAGTCGCTGTGGATCCGGTCCGAGGTCTCCGGGGTACCCACCTGGTCGACCGGCTCGCCGCGTCCCGCCACCCGGGCCGCCGTCATCGTACGGGCGGGCATCGCCGACGAGACCCCCGAGACGCGCGGCTGGCTCGCCGTCGCGAAGGACCTCGCGCTGAGCGAGGCACCACCGGACGGCATCGCCGTCGAGGGCAGCGTCCGCGGCCTGCACACAACACTGATCGTCCATGCCGCGCCGGAGCTGCTCGCCGACGGTGTCCGGTGGACCCTCGGCCGGTTCATCAAGCCCGACCTGGATCACCTCGCCGAGACCGTCGCCGCCCGTACAGCCCTCGCTCATGCTCCCAACATCTTCGGGCAGCTGCTGCGAGGCGAGCTGGGGGCTCAGGGATACGGGCTCGCCGGATTCCCCGAGTACGGCATGGCCCGTCTCGACAGCTCCACGTTGCGCTGGTTCACCTCGGTGGTCTACACCGCAGAGAACATGGCGCTCTGCTTCGACGGCGTCGTCCCGGCCGGACTCGAGCTGGTCGTGGGCTCCGATGAGCGCTGGTCGCCGCCGGACCGGACCGTCCAGACCAGGCGTCGCCCAGCGGTCACCGAGGTCGCCGGCACCGAGGTCGGGCTGCTCGGCGTCGTCACGGAGGACCGCGTCGCGTACGTGCTGGGCAAGGTGGTGGCCGAGCGGACGACGCGACGGCTGCGTCAGCAGCGCCCGAGCGACCCGCCGGTGAGGGCGCACGTGTCGCGCCTCGACGACGTCCGGTCAGCGGTCCTGCTCACGGCGTCCGCCGAGGAGACGCCTGCCAGCTTCATCCACGGCTGCTTCGAGGCGGCGCT
>DAIEHO010000181.1 GCA_027353565.1 Propionibacteriaceae bacterium | reverse complement strand
TTCCCGACGCACGAACCCCACATCGGCGACGTCATCCTCGACGTCAGGGACTGGACCGTGGCCCATCCAGAGGACGCCAACCGCCTCCTGGTGAGGAACGCGTCGATCACGGTGCGCAAGGGCGAGATCGTCGGTCTCGCGGGGCTCATGGGTGCAGGCCGCACAGAGTTCGCCCGCAGCGTGTTCGGCCAGTCCTACGGCATCAAACAGTCGGGAACCGTCACGATCCACGGGAAGAGCTTCAACCTCCGTACCGTGCAGCAGGCCATCGACGCAGGTTTGGCCTACGTCACGGAGGACCGCAAGGCCCTCGGCCTCAACCTGCTGGACACGATCAAGGTCTCGATCACCGCAGCAGGGCTCAAGAGCATCTCACCCCGTGGCGTGGTCAACGAGCTGCGCGAGGTGAGGTCGGCAGACACGTATTTCAAGGCCCTCCGGGTCAAGGCTCCGACGATCGAGGAAGGCGTCGGCAAGCTGTCCGGCGGCAACCAGCAGAAGGTCGTCCTGGCCAAGTGGATGTTCACCGAGCCCGAGGTGCTCATTCTCGATGAGCCCACCCGAGGCATCGACGTCGGGGCGAAGTACGAGATCTACGAGATCATCAACCAGCTCGCGGACGCTGGGAAGGGCTGCTTCGTGATCTCGTCGGAGCTGCCCGAGCTGCTGGGCATCTGCGACCGCATCTACACCCTCTCCGCCGGGGTCATCACGGCGGAACTGGCCAGAGCCGACGCCGACCAGGAGACCCTCATGCGCTACATGACTCAACGAAAGGCTGACTGACCATGACCACCGAGACGACCGCCGTGGCTGCACGGGTTGCCGCGCCCGAGTCGGCCGGATCGCAGATCACCAAGGCCCTCGGCGGCAACTTCCGCCAGTACGGCATGATGATCGCGCTCGCCGCACTGATCGTGCTGTTCGAGGTGATGACGAACGGGCTGTTCCTCCAACCCCGTAACGTGACCTCCCTTCTCATCCAGAACGGCTATGTCCTGATCCTTGCGATCGGCATGGTCATGGTGATCATCGCCGGCCACATCGACCTGTCCGTCGGCTCCGTCTGCGCCTTCGTCGGCGCGACCGTCGCGATGTCCATGAAGCTCTGGCACCTGCCGTGGCCGATCGCCATCCTCCTCGGTATCGCCCTCGGCATCCTCGTGGGGATGTGGCAGGGGTTCTGGACCGCGTACGTCGGGATCCCGGCGTTCATCGTCACCCTGGCAGGCATGCTCCTGTTCCGCGGACTGGACCTCATGATCCTCAACGCGGAGTCGATCGTCGTGCCCGAAGATTTCCAGAAGATCGCCAACGGCTACTTGCCTGAGATCGGCGGGCCCGGGATGCCTTACCACGTCATCACGGTGATCCTCACAGCGCTCGCGATCGCAGCGTTCGCCTGGTTCGAGCTCCGCAAGCGCGCAGACCTCAAGAAGTACGGCATGCCGCAGCCGCCGCTGTGGACCTCCGTCGCGAAGATCGTCGTGGTCGGCGCCGTCATCGGGCTCTTCGGGATGCTGCTCGCGTCGTACAGGGGAATCCCTGTTGTGGGACTCATCCTGTTCGGCCTCGTGCTCATCTACACCTTCGTCACCCAGCGGACCGTCCTCGGCCGTCATATCTACGCCGTCGGGGGCAACTCCAACGCGGCGCGCCTGTCGGGCGTCGACACACGACGGGTGTCGTTCTTCGTCATGGTCAACATGGGTCTGCTCGCCGGCGTCGCCGGGATGGTGTTCACGGCCTACCTCAACGCCGCCAACCCCAAGGACGGGACCGGCTTCGAGCTCGACGCCATCGCGGCCGTGTTCATCGGTGGCGCAGCGGTCGCCGGCGGCGTCGGCAAGGTCTCCGGGGCGATGATCGGTGGCTTCGTCATGGGCGTGCTGAACCTCGGCCTGGCGAACTTGAGCGTCGACTCGAACTGGATCCAGATCATCAAGGGTCTGGTGCTTCTGTCCGCCGTCGCGTTCGACGTCATGAGCAAGATGCGCGGCAAGCCGAGCTTCATCGGGATGATGATGAACGCCTTCTCGAGAAATGCCTCCGTCACGGCAGAGCAGTCACCGGTCAGGGCTGCCGAGGCTGCCGGTCCGAGCGCCGTGCAGGACGTCGCGTCCCGCCACGAGGACGACGTACCCGAAGGCGTCGACCACAAGCAGTCGGTGAGCGACAGCCCGATGCGTGGGAGCGAGCACGACTAGGTCACGACACTCCTGAGAACGGCGGTCCGGGATCAACCGGGCCGCCGGTTCGGTGTCAGGCTGCCGCGGCGACGACCTGCAGCACCTCGTCGCCGTACGTCTCGAGCTTCTTCTCGCCCACGCCGCTGATCGCGAACAGCTCGTCGCGGCTCGTCGGGCGAGCCGACGCGATCGCGACGAGCACGGAGTCGGGGAAGACGACGTAGGCCGGCACCGAGGCAGCCTTGGCGGTCTCCGACCGCCACGTACGGAGACGCTCGAACAGGTCGCGGTCCTGGGAGCCGAGGGCCGTCGCGGCAACGGACCGGGTCACGGGTACGCCACGGGCGTCGACCTTCCTGCGTGACGTCCGCGAGACGCGGGTGACGACGTCGTTGCGCAGCTGGACCGTCTGCTCGCCTCGCAGGACCGGCCCGGACGTGTCGGTGACGCCGAGCGTTCCATGGTCGGTCGAGACGGACAGCAGTCCACCCGCCAGCAGCTGCCGCACCACCGCTCGCCACTGCTGCTCGGCAAGCTCGGTGCCGATCCCGAACGTGCTGAGCTGGTCGTGGCCCCACTGCTCGACCTTGGCGGTGCGCCGGCCAAGCAGGATGTCGATGAGCTGCCCGGCGCCGAAGCTCTGGCTGCGTTCTCGCCGCAGGCGGACGATCGTCGACATCAGCTTCTGCGCCGGAACGGTGCCGTCGAACGCGTCCGGGGGGTGCAGACACGTGTCGCAGTTGCCGCACGGCTCGGCAGTCTCGCCGAAGTACTCGAGGATCACCTGGCGTCGGCATGACATCGTCTCGCAGAGCCCGAGCATCGCGTCGAGGTGGCGCCCCTGCAACCGCTTGTGGGCCGCATCGCCGTCGGACGTGGCGATGAGCTGGCGCTGCTGCACGACATCGGCGAGCCCGTACGCCATCCAGGCGGTCGCCGGCAGCCCGTCGCGGCCCGCACGCCCTGTCTCCTGGTAGTAGCCCTCGATGCTCTTCGGCAGGTCGAGGTGGGCCACGAACCGTACGTCCGGCTTGTCGATGCCCATCCCGAACGCGATCGTCGCCACCATGACGACGCCGTCCTCGCGCAGGAACCTCCCCTGGTTCGCCGACCGGACCTCCGCCGGAAGACCTGCGTGGTAAGGAAGGGCGGTGATCCCTTCGCGTACCAGAGCCTCAGCCGTCCGCTCCACGGACGCACGCGACAGGCAGTAGACGATTCCCGCGTCGCCGGCGTGCTCCTCCCTGATGAGCTGTACGAGCTGGGCGACGGGCTGGGCCTTGGGCTCGATGCGGTAACGGATGTTGGGCCGGTCGAAGCTCGCCACGAACGTGCGGGCACCTTCGAGCCCGAGGCGCTCGATGATCTCGCGCCGGACCGCGGGCGGTGCGGTCGCCGTGAGTGCTATCCGGGGCACCGTCG
>DAIEHO010000180.1 GCA_027353565.1 Propionibacteriaceae bacterium | reverse complement strand
GTCATCACGATCGCCCCGTTACGAACCGCCGCTTTCCTCGGGTTATGAGCCACGCCCCACGTGCTTGGCCTGCACCTTACGACGTTGGCCGGGCTATGAGCCCTTCCGAAGGCCGTATAAGCCCGACAACGTTGCAGTTGGGCGAGCGAGACGAGCAACGGGCCCGCATAACCCGGGGAAGCTGGCGTTCGTCGATGATCCGCGGTTCAGCGGCGGCACCTCGGTGCAGGAAGCTGCGGCGGTACGGAGGCCGGAGCCGACTCGAGGAGCGTGAGCGCCTCTGCGATCGCCAGGTCGAGCTGGGGGTCCCTCGCGTCCTCGTCGGCCCAGTCGCCCGGCGACATGACGTACTCGATGTCGGGGTCGATCCCATGGTTCTCCACGTCCCAGCCGTGGTTGTCGAAGTGGAACGAGTACCTGGGCTGCGTCACGCCCGTGCCGTCCACGAGGTCGAAGCGACCGTCGATGCCTACGACCCCACCCCACGAGCGCTGACCCACCACGGGGCCGAGGTTGAGCTCCTGTGCGGCGGCACAGACGATGTCGCCGTCGGAGCCGGCGAACTGGTTCGTGACGAAGACGACAGGACCACGGCGACCGGCCGACGGGTACGGCTCCGGGGCGCCGTGCCGTACGACGTCCCAGCCGATGATCTTGCGGCTCAGCCTCTCGATGATCAGCTGTGAAGTGTGACCGCCCCCGTTGTAGCGCATGTCGGCGATGAGGCCCTCGTGGGACATCGCGAGGTCGAGGCCACGGTGGAACTGCGCCCAGCCCTGCGCCATCATGTCGGGTACGTGGAGGTAGCCCAGGCGTCCGCCCGACTTCTCCTCCACGTAGGCGATACGGCTGGCGACCCATGCCTGGTAGCGCAGCGGGGTCTCATTGGCCGTCGGGATGACCGCCACACGCCGAGTGGTCGCGGCGCGCCTCAGCGTGACCTCCACCACCGTGTCCGCGGCGCCCACAAGCAACGGACCCACACCACGACGGTCCACCGCCTGGCCGTCGATCGCCACGATGACGTCACCGACCTGCGCATCGACACCCGCCGCCCGCAAGGGCGAACGCGCCTCTGGATCCGAGGACTCCCCCGGCAGGATCCGGACGATCCGGGCTCCGTCCTCGGCAGGCTCCAGGTCGGCCCCGAGCTGCCCCTGCAGAGGCCTGCCCTGGTCCGGCACTGGCTGTACGTACGCGTGCGAGGTGTTGAGCTCGCCGACGGTCTCCCAGAGGATGTCGACGAGGTCGTCGAGGGTGCGGATCCGCTCGACGCTCGGGCGGTGCCGATCGAGAACCTTGCCCCAGTCGGTGCCGTCCATGTCCTCACGCCAGTAGAAGTCGCGCATCAGGCGGCCGTTCTCGTCGAACATCTGCCGCCACATGGGCCGCGGGTCGATGGTCCTCCGCAGGCGCGCCAGGTCGACGCCGACGCGGGCAGGGTCGTCGTCCTCGACCTTGGTCGTCGACGGGACCACGACGAGCTCGTCCTTCACCCGCACGACGACCCGCTCGCCGTCGCCTGAGACCGCGAACGCCTCGCACGGGCCGAGGACGGTGACGGAGCGGGTGTCGAACGCGTACCGCTCGAGCACGTCGGGTTCGGGGTCCTTGCTGACGCCCGCTCGTCCGGAACCCAGCTCACCCGCGGGCGCCACCACCCGGCGCCACAGCACACCGTCCTTGACGGCGCGGAGATCGTGGTAGTCGCCGGACGGTACGGGGAACGGCACGAGCCGCTCCTCGAAGCCATCTGCGTCGAGCTCCACGGAGACGACCGGCTTCGGCGCGTCGTCCTTCTTGTCCGCCTCGCCGGCCGCGTCCGACTGGACCTTGCTGATGGGCCACCCGTCCGCAGCAGCACCGAAAGGAGCGGGGGCGGTCGCGGACAGCGGGACGAGGAAGGGCCGCACCGTTCCCGTGAACGACAGGTCGAACCCCTGCTCGTCGTAGCGGGGGTCGAACGTCCGGGCGCTGAGGAACACGAGGTGCTGGCCGTCGAGCGTGAAGGCAGGGCTCGAGTCATGGAAACGGCCCGACGTGAGCGCCTCGACGCGGCTCCGGCGAGCCTGCAGGTCCGCGTAGTACAGGCGGGTCGTCATGCCCGTGCCCGTCGGTGCCGCCCATGCGAGGTAGCGGCCGTCCGGCGAGAACGCCAGCCCCGTTGCCTCACCTTCCGGTGACGTTCCCAGCTCGGAGACGCGGCCGTCGGAGACCCGCACCGTGCAGATCCGACCGTCGCCCGTCACGACGGCGAGCGTCGACCCCTCCGGCGAGGCCGCCAGCGAGAGCACCCGCCCGAGCTTGCCGCGGGCGATCCGTCGGGGGTCGCCCGTGCCGTCCACGGCCCGTATCTCGACCGCGTCCTCGCCGAAGTGGTCGGTCACGTACGCGACCTGGCCCGTCTTGCCGATGTGGCGCGGCGACCGAGCGCGTACGCCCGGTGCGGCGGAGAGCGCTCTGGCGGGCCCGGCGCGGTGTGTCAGCGCATAGATGGCCCCGTGCCACTCGACCACCGACAGGTCGCCGCCCTGGTCCGGTTGCGGCATCATGAGCCGCTTGGTGGGGGCCACTGTCAGCGGCCGAACGGGGGCTGCGAGCTGTACGGGGAGGCGGCGGGGCTCGGAGTCGAGGCTCGCGAGCTCGTACAGCCGGCCACGTGCGTGGTACACGATCCTGGTGCCGTCGGTGGTGGGGTTCCGTACGTAGCCGTGGTCCGTGTCGTGGTGCGTGTGCTGGGTGAGGCCCCCGCCGGTCGCGTCAACGGACCACAGCTGCGCCTGCTCGTCGGCATGGGAGGGGAAGGTCGCGCCCAGGTCCGAGGTGAAGACGAGCCGGTCCCCGACCCACGCGGGCGAGTAGATGCCGGCGGTCTCCCCGGGGAGCGCCCGCGTCCACGGGCCCTTCGCGGAGCCGAGCCACAGCTGGGGGGCAGTGCCGCCGCGGTATCGCTTCCACATGGCCAGGTCGCGCCAGTAGGGGGTCGTGACGGCCACGGTCCCATTGGTGTGGACAGCCGCGGACATCGCTGTGCCGTACGGGAGCTTGGTCGCGGCCCCATCGAGGTCGACCGCGTACAGCCACATCCGAACGCGATAGGGCTGCCCCACCGCGGAGGCCACCAGGATCGTCGCGTCGTCGAGCCAGCCATCCACGTACGTCTGCTGGACGCCCCAGTAGGTGACCTGCCGCACCTCGCCGGTGCCCAGGTCGAGCACGAACACCTCGGGCATGTTCCCCACGATGCGCGTGTACGCGATCCGGGAGCCATCCGGCGAGAAGCGAGGGTGTCGTACGGGCGATCGCTCACTGGTGAGCCGCGAGGCGCGGCCACCCGCCGTCGGTACGAGCCAGAGGTCGTCGTCGGCGACGAAGACGATGTCGTCGCCGCTGAGGTGGGGGTAGCGCAGGTAGCTCTCGGTCACCGGGCCAACCTAGCAACAGCGCAAGGCAGCCGGCAGGGCGTCGGTGAGGCTCAGGCGCTCTTGTCGCGACGTGTCGAACGCATGACCAGGGTCGGCTCGACACCGTCACGGATGCACTCTCCGGTGACGACGACGGTCGCGATGTCGTCGGAGCTGGGCACCTCGAACATCACGTT
>DAIEHO010000060.1 GCA_027353565.1 Propionibacteriaceae bacterium | reverse complement strand
CCATGCTGTCGTACGTGAGGGTGTAGACGCGTCCGAGCGGGTCGGTCACGCTGGTGAGCCGTCCTGCGTCCGAATAGGTGTAGGACGCTGAGATCCCGAAGCCGGATGCCGGGAACGACTCGATCTCGGCAAGCCGCCCTTGATCGTCGAACGTGCTCTGGGAGACGACCGTGCCCGCACCGCCCACGGTGGTCGAGTACGCGCTCTGAGTGGCGCGGCCGCGCGCGTCGTAGACGGTCGAGGACGAGTGCTCGGTGACCGAGTCGGCTCGCGTCTGGAAGGTGCTCGTGGCGCCGTCGTAGGTGTAGCTCTCGATCCCGCGAACGGGCTCCGCCGCCACCGCGTCGAAGTACGCCTCCCCCGCACCTCCGCCGACTTCGATCGAGATGCGCATCCAGGCGACGTCCGAACGGTCGACCGTGACGTTGCCTACCTTGCGGCCCCAGTCGCTCGTGCCGCTCGCCTCGCCGATACGTTGGCGAACCACGGGGTCGGATGTCTGGTTTGCGAAGAGCAGCGCATCGATGTGTGCGGTCCCGGCAAGCGCCTTGGTCTTGATCGAACCTGAGACGCTGTAGCGCTCACCGTCATAGACGCGGATCCATTCGGAGTAGAAGTAGCCGTCGTTCGTGCTCGCCGACCCGAGCGTCTTGATGTAGGCCGACTTGGCACCGGCGACCGCCATGTCATAGGTCGCCTTCTGGACCGCGTTCGTGCGGGTGGAGCTGCGCGGCGACCACGCGACGGGCAGTTCACCGGTCGTGGTCTCGAAGCTGGCATTATCGGCGAAGTTGTCGGCGCCGACTCGTGTGGCGCGCTCAAGCCTGACGTTGTCGAAGTCGGCACTGTCTCCGGCGTCCGCCCAGAGCTGCACCTCAGCCTTCGCTGCGGCCGGGTTCGGCCAGTACACTCCCGAGACCCGTGTGAGCGCCCCCGACGTGGAGCCGGTGAACATGATCGGCCATCGAGTGCCGATGAACGTGCCGGCAGAGTTGTACTCCTTGATGCGCACCATGCCGGTGCCCCGCACCCAGGCCGACAGCATGTAGGTGCCCTCGGGGTCGATCGCGATCTTGTCGGATGTGAAGTATGACTCGGCGGTGTCGGAGTGGGTCCGCACGAAGTAGGAGCCGGTGTAGGACTCCCCGGCACCGTCAACGGAGGTCACGTTCGCGCGCGGACCATCCCACCCGTAGCCCGACGTAGTAACGGGGTGCAGGAAGGCAGGGTCCCGCAGCATGTTCTCGGCGGTCGAGCCCGGGATCGACGCAAGCGTCTTGTTGCCATAGGCATCGTAGGTCGACGTCGTGGCCGACTTGCTTCCCCCTTCATCGGCAGCTACCTCTGAGATCGCTGAGGCGCTTGAAAGGAGCCGGCGTGCCGAGTCGTACTCGCTTTGCGCAAGGTTGTCCTTCACGTCGCGCGACTCGGTGACGAGGTCGTCTTTGTAGACGGCCGTCGTCTTGCGGTGCTGCTCGTCATCCGTCCTCGTCACGTTGCCGTGTCCATCGCGGATGGTCGTGCTCACGTGTCCGACCGGGTCAGCGGAACTCCTCGCGCCGCCGTAACAGTCGTAGCCGACAGAGCTTGTGAGGTTGAGCCCCGACGGGTCGACCGAGGACGAAAGCGGTCGTCCGGTGGCCGTGTCATACGTCGTACGGCCGACGACGCTCTGCCCGCCGCCGGACGTGGTCACCGTCACCGCGCCCGTCGTGTAGCTGAAGGTCTTCGTGCTGCTGTCGGCGTACGTGACCGAGGCGACTTTGCCGCTCGAGTACGCGATCTGTATCGCGACGCCGTCGGCGTCCGCGATCCTGTCGATGTCTCCCGCCGAGTTGTAGTGGTACGAAACGACGGTGCGAAGATGTGACCCGTCACCGGCAGTGCTGTCATCGGCACTCACGGTCACGGTCGTGTTCGCCGAACCGGTCCCGGAGTAGCTCACGCGCTTGCTGTCTGTCTTCTGGGTGCCGGCGGAGTCCCTGCCGGTCCACGAGAGCTGCGCGAGCTTCGTGTCCGCCCCATACGACGCACCCGCGACGTGCCCTGCCTCGTCCGCGATTGACGTGATCCGCCCACTCGTGTCGAATCCTGTGGTCACGACGTTGCCGGAGAGGTCCGAGACGCCGACCACTCGAGACGATGAATCGAGCAGCACCGGCACGTGCCCGAGCTTGTAGCGTGGCACCTCGAACTCGGTGACGCGCAACTCGTTGCCGCTGCTCACTCCAAGCGCATAGATGCGCAAGTAGCGCGCCTCGATGGGCGCGAAAGAGTGCTCGGTCCAACCAAGGGCCGAGGTCTGCGGCACTACGACCGTCCCTGTCCCGGCGTCCAGTTCAGCCGTGGTCTTGGCAGCGGCGATCTTGTAGTTGTAGGTCGGACCGGCGACATAGGAGCATGCGCCGACCTGGTAGTCCCAAAGCCCGAGCCTCACCGAGGAGATGGGCTGTACGCTCCCCAGATCGATCGTGGCATAGCGGCCACCGGTCGAATCCACCGGTATCGCATCGAACGAGGACGTCGACGACGTGGTGGCCCCGTCCGTCATCTTGCCCGTCACGTTCATTCCGAAGCCGAGCTCGACGTCGTCGACGTAGGCCGTGCCGCTCGAGTAGCGGTACTCGATGTTGTACTTCACATAGGTCGCGTTGGCGGGCGAAGTCCCTTCGAAGTCGACCTCGCGCCAGCCGTTCGTGTCCGCGGTGCTCCAGTACTCCCCTGTCGCCGGCTGCTGCGTGGAGATGTAGTTGCCGGCGGCGTCGTAGTAGTGGAACTTGAAGAAGATGCCGTACTCGCTCTTGGATGTGTCCGCCGCGAGTGTGTCAGTGTTCACCCACATGGATGCGTGCAGATGACGGTTCGGTCCGACGTTGAGCATCGTCGCCGTCGTGCCCGAGCACGGGGAGACGTAGACCGAGGTGTTCGTGGCCGAGTAGAACTTGAGCGCTCCGGCGCCCGAGCGCTTGATGGACGTCTGCTGGGTGGCCACCGTCGTCGAGTTCGTGTACCAGCCGCCCGTGGACCAGCTCGTCTCGAACCCGGGATCGGGCGCGTCGTTCGTTGTGGTGTTGTTGCCGGTGACCGCCGCTCCCTTGGCGAGATTCTCGACCTGGAGGCCCGCACCCTGGGCAAGGGGGTCGCGCGTGAACGCACCGTTCTCGACCTGCTTCATCTTGTGCACGGTGCCATCAGCGTCGGTGAGGTCGACCGCGCCGTCGCCGAAGTACG
>DAIEHO010000170.1 GCA_027353565.1 Propionibacteriaceae bacterium | reverse complement strand
AGCCCCGACGTGGCGGGCGAGATGGCTCGCGTCGCGGCGCTCAACGCGCTCGCCGCAGCCGCGGACGTGGCCGGAGGTCTCGACTCGATCAAGCGCGTCGTCAAGGTGGTCGTGTACGTCGCCAGCGACCCGGCGTTCGTTGCTCAGCCACAGGTCGCCAACGGGGCGAGCACGCTGCTCAGCGAGGTCTTCGGGTCCGCGCACGTACGGAGCGCCGTCGGCGTCGCCGTCCTGCCACTCAATGCGCCCGTCGAGGTGGAGATCGTCGTCGAGGTGTAGCCGGCGTCGGGTGGACCGGTCGACCTCAGATGCGTGGCCGACCACCAGGGAGGCAGCCGACCACCGCTGGGGTCGCTCGACCGGCTCAGGCGTGCGGGCTGATGGACCGCTGCAGGGCGTCCTCGGCGATGATGTGGGTGAGACAGGCTGCGCCGAGGTCGGCGTGGCGGTTCACGAGGCGCTCGATGTCCGCCTGCGGGTGGCGCCGTACGACGGCGGTCGTCACGGCCACAGCAGTGGCGTTGCGCGGGCCCCCGTCGACGACCGCCAGCTCGCCGAAGATCTGGCCGGCGCTCGCCAGACGCAGCAGGGACTCGTGCCGGTTCGCCGGGTGGTCGGGCGTCTCGCCGGGGCGTCGGCTGAGCTTGACCTTGCCGCTGACCACCTCGTACAGGCCGTCGGACTCGTCGCCGGTCGTGAAGATCACGGACCGTCGGGTCGCGGTGATCGTCGTCGCGCACGCCAGCAGCGCCTTGCGTGTGCTGGCGGTGACGAGATCGAGCAGGGGTGGCGTGTGAGCCAGGTCGACGGGCATCGTTGTCCCTCCGTGGTCTTTGAAGGTTACCCGTACGGGTATGCGTACGCAGCGGCGCCCCCGCCTGCTCGACGTGCGCGATCGTGAGTCTGTGGACGCACCTGGAGGCCCCACTAGGCTGTCGCCGTGGCGGATGGTGAGTCGAGGCTGGCGACGGTACGCAGGGCGCGCCGGATCGACCGCGCCCTGGCCGCTGCCTACCCGGACGCGAAGTGCGAGCTCGACTTCGCCTCGCCGTTCCAGCTGCTGGTCGCGACGATCCTGTCCGCCCAGACCACCGATCGTCGCGTCAATGCCGT
The DNA here is from genome assembly GCA_027353565.1 of Propionibacteriaceae bacterium. GTDB lineage: Bacteria > Actinomycetota > Actinomycetes > Propionibacteriales > Propionibacteriaceae > Fen-668. The sequence continues at coordinate 7,355 of DAIEHO010000170.1, read as the reverse complement.
GACGCCCGCCCTGTTCGCCGCCTACCCCGACGCTGACGCGCTGGCGACCGCGAACCCGGAGGACATCGAGGCCATCATCATGTCGACGGGCTTCTTCCGGTCGAAGGCGAAGACGCTCGTCGCTCTCGGCGTCGCGCTGACCGAGCGGTTCGGGGGCGTGGTGCCCGGTCGGATGAACGACCTGGTCACACTGCCCGGTGTGGGGCGCAAGACGGCCAACGTCGTCCTGGGCGACGCGTTCGGCGTGCCCGGGATCACGACGGACACCCACCTGCTGCGGCTGAGCAAGCGGTTCGGCTGGACGGTCTCGGACGAGCCGGTGATCGTCGAGTCGGATGTCGCGTCGCTGTTCGAGCCGCCGTCCTGGACCTCCTTGTCGCACCGCGTGATCTGGCACGGCCGACGGTGCTGCCATGCCCGCAACCCCGCCTGCGGAGCGTGTCCCGTCGCCGAGATCTGCCCGTCGTTCGGGGTGGGGGAGACGTCCCCGGAGAAGGCCGCCAAGCTGTTGAGGGAGCCCAGGTCATGAGACGAGTCCTCGTGCTGCTGGTGGCAGTCGTGGCCGCACTTGCCGGCTGTACGGTCCAGGACCCGACTCCGGCCAACGGCCCGGCGGTGCTCTCACCGGTGTCCTCGACCGCAACCCCGTCTCCCGTCGACCTCGTCGCGCTGCGTCGTGCCGCCGGCATCCCGGACTGCACGGCGTCCGGACCCGCGGCCGCCGTTCAGGGAGGTCTGCCCGACGTCGAGCTGACGTGTCTCGGTGGCGGGGCCGGCGTGCGGCTCGGAGCGCTGCGCGGACCGATGATCGTCAACTTCTGGGCGCAGTGGTGCCCCCCGTGCCGCTCCGAGGCCCCCGACCTCAGGACCTTCAGCACGCTGGCGAAGGGCAAGGTCGCCATGCTCGGCATCGACGGCAACGACCCGCGCGAGGACTACGCGGTCGAGTTCGCCGCGATCGAGGGCCTGACGTACACGCAGCTGTACGACCCGGACAAGAAGGCGATGTCGCCCCTCGGTCTCAACTCCCTGCCCCACTCGCTGTTCATCGACGCGAACGGCGTCATCGTCTACCACTACGTGGGCGCGTTCGGCTCGGTCGACCAGATGAAGCAGCTCACCCAGCAGTACCTCAAGGTGACCGTGTGACGGTCCCCGAGTCCGCCCGTCGCCGGGAGGTCGGGGTCCCGGGGCCCGCGCCCCAGGCCGAAGGCGACGGCTCCCCGGACCCGTCACGTGACATGGACCGTGTGGGGGTCCCGGACTCACTGCGACCGCTGGCCGCAGGGTTGGGCGAGGACCGGGTCCTGTCCGAGGCGTTCCGCACGCGCCGCTTCGGTCCGGAGGAGATCGGTACGAGCCGGGAGGCGGCCGTGCTGGTCCTCCTGACGTCGGGGGAGGATCCCGAGGTCGTGCTCATCGAGCGGGCCGCCGCGCTGCGCAAGCACGCCGGTCAGATCGCGTTCCCGGGAGGTGCCGTCGAGGCGGGCGAGACGGCCGAGGCGGCCGCGTTGCGCGAGGCGTGGGAGGAGGTCGGGCTCGACGCGTCGCAGGTGACGGTCCTGGGCCGGTTGCCGGCCGCGCGGATCCCCGTGTCGCAGTTCCACGTCCACGCGGTGGTGGCATGGTGGGCCGGCGCCGGTGAGCTCGTGCCGCAGCCCGGCGAGGTGGCGCAGGTGCTTCGTGTCCCGGTGTCCGCCCTCGTCGCGCCACGGAACCGGAGCTCGTGGCGCCATTCCTCGGGACGTACGGGGCCGGGCTTCTCGGTGCTCGGCGCCGAGGGGGACGAGCTGTACGTGTGGGGCTTCAGCGCCTACGTGCTCGACGCCGTCCTCGAGGCCGGCGCCTGGACCCTCCCCTGGGAGAGGACCCGCTTCGTGGAGATCCCCTCGAGGTTCCTCCCCGACCTGCGCCCCAGCTGATCGCGGAGAGAACCTGGCTGGTCGGGGAGAGAACGTAGCTCGACGTCGGGGAGCACGTGGCTTCAACGGGACGGCTCCCTGGCTGCAGCGGGAGTCCAGCGGCTCCGGAGCGAGAACGTTCAGCTGCACAGGGAACGGCATGTGCTCCGGGAAGCTCGCTCGACCACGAATCGTACGGAAACGTTGCGACCCCACGTCCGGGACGGAAGAATCCCAACGTGACATCGATCGTTCAAAGCGCCCGTACCGCCCGTCCCGACGACTGGTGGCGGAGCGCAGTCGTCTACCAGATCTACCCCCGCTCCTTCGCCGACGCCAACGGCGACGGGATCGGCGACATCAAGGGGATCCTCGACCACCTGGACTACCTGTCGATGCTCGGCGTCGACGTGGTGTGGCTGTCCCCGGTGTACTCCTCCCCCCAGGACGACAACGGGTACGACATCTCGGACTACGAGGACATCGACCCGTTGTTCGGCACTCTCGACGACATCGACAAGCTCATCGAGGAGCTGCACGACCGTGGCATCAAGCTGGTCATGGACCTCGTCGTCAACCACACCTCCGACGAGCACGCCTGGTTCGAGGAGTCACGCGACCCGGAAAGCCCGAAGAGCGACTGGTACTGGTGGCGGCCTGCCCGCGAGGGCCACGAGCCCGGCACACCGGGCGCCGAGCCGACCAACTGGGGATCGGCGTTCTCCGGCCCGGCGTGGCAGTACGACGCGGCGCGGGGCGAGTACTTCCTCCACATCTTCAGCCGCAAGCAGCCGGACCTCAACTGGGAGAACCCGGCCGTCCGTACCGCCGTCTTCGACATGATGAACTGGTGGCTCGAGCGAGGCGTCGACGGCTTCCGCATGGACGTCATCAACCTCATCTCCAAGCCCGAGGTCGTCGACGGCCCGGAGACGCCAGGAACCGGCCTCTGCTACGACCTCAGCCTCCTCGCCGACGGTCCCCGCATGCACGACTTCCTGGGTGAGATGTACGACGCGGTGCTCAAGGGCAAGAACCTGATCTCGGTCGGCGAGATGCCGGGTACGACCCTGGAGAAGGCCGCCTCGTACACCGATCCCGTCACCGGCGAGCTCTCTATGGTGTTCCAGTTCGAGCACGTCGGGCTCGACCACGGGGCCAACCGCTTCGAGGTGTTCGACTGGCCGTGGGTCGCGTACAAGAAGAACGTGGTCCGCTGGCAGGACGGGATCGGCAAGGGCTGGAACTCGCTGTACTTCGAGAACCACGACCAGCCCCGCAGCGTGTCCCGCATGGGCGACGACTCGCCGCAGTTCCGGGAGGCGTCCGCGAAGACGCTCGCCACGATCCTGCACACGCAGCGCGGCACCCCGTACGTCTACCAGGGCGAAGAGCTCGGCATGACGAACTACCCGTTCGAGGCCGAGGGCGACTTCCGCGACATCGAGTCGCTCAACTACCTGCACCATGCGATGCAGCTGGGGGCGCCGGCCGAGGCCGTACTGCCCGGTCTGGCCAGGGGGTCGCGCGACAACGCCCGTACGCCGATGCAGTGGGACGGCGGCGTCAACGCCGGGTTCTCCGAGACCGGCCCCTGGCTGGCGGTCAACCCGAACGCGTCCGAGGTCAACGCCGTGGACCAGATCAAGGACCCGGAGTCGGTCTTCCACCACTACCGCCGGCTCATCCAGCTGAGGCACGACGAGCCGGTGGTTCAGCTCGGCGACTTCGAGATGCTGCTCCCCGACGACGAGCGCCTGTACGTGTGCACGCGCACGCTGGGTGACGAGCAGGTCCTGGTGCTGGCGAACGTGTCCAGCGAGGCTGTACGGCTCCCGCTCGGTCTTCCTGACCACGGCGCATGCGAGGTGCTGCTGGCGACCCATGAGATCGGCGACGTGGACGTACTCGCGCCGTGGGAGTCACGGATCGTACGGCTGTCCTGACGCCGACGGTGGGAGGGGCCGCGGAGTCGGCTGTACGCGAGGTCGCGCTGCGGGCGAGGTCCGCGAGTCGTGCCACGCGGCTCAGCGAAGGTCGAGCTCCGGGGTGTGTACGCCCTCGAGCTCGGCCTCGACGTCCGCCTTGCCCTTCTCGATGCCCGACTTGACCGTCGCCGCACCCAGCTTCACGTCGTCGCCGAGATCGACCTTCTTGGTGAGCTCAGGGATCTGGGCGCGGCCCACGAGCGCGAGGACGCCCGCGAGGACGAGCAGGATGACTGCGACGGTGACAAGGCCCAGCGCGGTCGCGGCCCAGGGGTTCATGGCGCTCGAGTACAGGGCGCCGAAGCCTGCTGCAGCGGCGAGCACGAGGAGCGAGAGGGCCTTGACCGCGAACACGCCGGCCGCGCCGAAAGCCCCGCCGAGGATTCCCGCGCTCTTCGCCTTCGGCTTGGCCTGGGCGATCGCCTTGTCCTTCCAGCCCATCGCGAGCGCCTTGACGGCCTCCACGAGTGTCGAGACCTGGCTCTTGAGATCCTGCGTCTGGCTCACTGCGGCTCCTTAACCTCTGCTCGCTAAGAGACTAGTCGGCGCTGCCGGACTGGGCGCAGACTTCCAGGGCCTACCCTTGCAGCACGTCCACTGGGGATGTGCCGACCGCACGAGCATGACGGTCGAGCGTACGAGCGTGAGGAGAGGCGTGACCTCGAACTGGCAGCAGGAGTATGCCGACGCGCTCGACGAGGTCGAGCGTCGGCGCAGGTCCGGTCAGCTCACGGAGGGTGCCGCGCTCGCATGGAAGCAGCGGCTCCTCACGGAGATGGACTCGCAGTTCAGGCCCACGTTCGCCCGCGTCGGGAACCGACTGATGATGGCGGTCATCGTCCTTCTCGTCGTTCTCGCGCTGGTGTCTTTCGTCATCTGAGCGGGACGTGTCGACGCCGCGCGGTGCCAGGACGGCTTTGCTCAGTTGATCGGTGCGCTGAGCGAGATGTGGAGCGCGTCGTCGGTCTCCGGCAGCGGCCTGGAGAGCTCCGAGTGGTCGACGGTCGCACGCCAGCATGCCAGCCGGTAGGGAAGCTGCAGCGGTTCCGGCGGCCGCGCCGACGCGTCGTACACGGCGCCGACGGCCGCGCTGAGGTCCCGTCGGGCCACGTCGTCGAGCCCTGACGCCCCCGTTGCGCCGAGAGCCATCTCGACGAGGTTCGTGCGAGAGCACGGGATCCACACCCGGTTCGTGTGCTCCTCGACGGCCGGGAAGTAGTCGGACTGCTCGACGGACGCGATCGACTGCTCCCCGTACGCGCCGGTCATGGCGTTCGGGAGGTGTGCGCGTACGGCGGACACCAGACGCTTGACCCACGGTACGGAGTCGTCGCGGGTGAGATAGGCGACGCAGAGCCGTCCGCCCGGGGCCAGCACGCGGGCGATCTCGGCGAGGACAAGGCCCGGCGCGAACGTATGGAGGTTCTGCGGGCACACGACGCGGTCGAACTGCTGCGCATCGAACGGCATGCACTCGGCCTGCGCGACGACGCCACCGAGGTCGGGGCGATGCTCGATGAGGCCGCTCAGCGTGGTCGGATCGCGGTCGAGGACGAGCACCGCATGGCCCTGCTCACGGATGGCCGTCGCCCACGGTCCGGAGGCTCCCAGGACGAGCACCCGCTTGGGTTCCGAGCCCACGAGCCACGCCACAGCGGACTCGGGGAGGAAAGGTCGGGCCATGACCGAATGCTAACCACGCCCTGCCCCATGCGCTGGGACCTCGGCGGGGTAGTTCGCGGCGCCGAGGCTGTGGACAGCGTTCGGAGGTGGGTTTTCCACAGCGCGAAGATCGGGTGACGGATCCGGTCTCTCGCGTAGATGGTCTGGGTGTGGAGCAGTCGGTGACGATCGAGACACTGCTGTGCACGGCTGACGAGGGGATCGCAGCGGCCGTGTCGGCGGCGGCGGCAGCGGTTCAACGGCCCGTGGTGCGCGTCAAGGAGCCAGAGTCGCTGCTCGGGTCTTGGCGAGAGGCCCGCGTGGTGCTGGTCGGTGCCGACTGCGCCGTGCTCGCAGGGCGGCTGGGGCTGCCGGCCAGGCGAGGGGTGTACGTGCTCGCCGATGCACGCGCCCCCGCGTTGGCATCGGCGTTGTCGGCGTCCGTGCCGCTCGGTGCCGGCACGATCGTGCTGCCCGAGGGCGGGGCCTGTCTGGCGGATGTTCTGGCCGGACGTACGGGGGTGTCGCAGGGCCCGTCGCGGATCGCGGTGCTCGGTGGCTCCGGGGGCGTGGGTGCTTCGACGTTCGCCGTGGGTCTGGCATGCGCCGGGGCGGCGCTGGGTGCCACCGCGCTCGTCGATGTGGACGCACTGGGCGGAGGGCTGGACCTGCTGCTCGGAGCGGAACGGGTCGCTGGCTGGCGATGGGACCGGCTTCGCGCCGCACGTGGGCAGATCGGAGAGCTGACCTCCCACGTGCCGGCCGCCTCGGGGGTGACGCTCGTCTCAATGGCGCGAGACGACGCGGCAGCCCTCTCCCGCGACGCGGTCGCGGCGGTGCTGGCGTCGCTCGCGCGCACCAGCGGGCTCGTGGTGGTGGACGTGGGGAGGTCCCTCGACGCGGGCGCGAGAGAGGCGCTCCGCGGGTCCGACCGGACGCTGCTGCTGTGTGCTCAGGACGTACGAGGGGTGGCGTCGGCCCGCATGACGCTGGAGGCCGCGGACCCCAACGGTGCCGCGGTGGTGGTGCGGCTGCGGCGAGGGGGCGCGATCAGGCCGGCGGAGGTCGCCGAGGCGCTCGGTCTCCCGCTGCTCGGCACGATTCCGCAGGATGGCGCCCTGTCGCCGGCTGCCGAACGGGGCGTGCCGCCCGACCGGGCCGCAGGACGGGTATGGCTGCGCGCCTGTGCCACGCTGCTGGCCGGGATCGGCGCTGGGGCCGGGGTGGGAGGAAGGTCCGGGATCGGGCGAGGGGCTGGGATCGGCGGAAGCGTAGGGCTCGGTGGAAAGACCTGGCTCGGTGAAGAGACCTGGATGGGTGGAAGGGTCGCGACCGGCATGGGGAACGGAACGTCGTGAACGGCCCCGAGTGGGATGCGGTGCGCACCCGGATCGCCATGCTGGGCCGGGAACCGGATGCGACTGACATCGCCGACGCCCTGCGATGGTGCGGTCACGTCGTGTCCGACTCGAGCGTGCTGGCGGTGGCGGAGGCGCTGCGCCGTGACAGCGTGGGGGCGGGCCCGCTGGAGCCGCTGCTGGCTCTTCCGGGCGTCACCGACGTGCTCGTCAACGGGCCGCACGACGTGTACGTCGACACCGGCGACGGGCTGCGCACCGTGCCCGTCCACTTCGACTCCGACGAGGACGTACGGCGCCTGGCAGTGCGGCTGGCGGCGTCCGTCGGGAGGCGGCTGGACGACGCGAGCCCCTTCGTCGACGCGAGGATGGCCGACGGGACGCGCGTCCACGCCATCCTGGGGAGCCTCACGGATGCCGGCACGTGCTTGTCGCTGCGCATCCCC
>DAIEHO010000059.1 GCA_027353565.1 Propionibacteriaceae bacterium | reverse complement strand
GTCGTCGTCCACGTCGTCGTCGGAGACGTCCTCGAGGTCCTCGTCGTCCAGCTCGTCAGCGAGGTCGGCCGGGTCGGGCTCGGTGGGGCTCGCCTGCTGCTTCTTGCGGCCGAAGATCACGATCACTCCTGAGACGAAGGGAAAAGGTCCGTGCCAACGCTAGTCCACCCTGCGACTCCGCCGCTCGACCCGTGCCCCCGCTCGCCACGGACGGACTCGCCGAGCTCGTCGGCGACCTCGAAGCTGGCCCAGCCCACCCGCTGGAACACGAGCTGGCCCACGTTGTCGCCGCGCTTCAGCCGTACGGTCGCGGAGGTGTCGGTGTTGAGCAGGTTCACCTTGATCTCGCCCCGGAAGCCTGAGTCGATCGTGCCGGGTGCGTTGACCATCGTGAGCCCGTACCGGGCTGCGAGTCCTGAGCGCGGGTGGACGAGGCAGACCCAGCCGTCCGGGATCTCCACCGCGATGCCGGTCCCCACGAGCAGTCGCTGGCCGGGAAGGAGCTCGACGTCGTGGGCGATCGCCAGGTCGGCACCGGCGTCCCCGGGATGCGCGTACGAGGGGACCTTCATCCCCGGATCGAGCAGCCTGACTCGTACCGTCACCTGCTCAGCGGTCATGCAGCAGTCCTCGCATTCTCGATGGCGGCCGCGAGCTTCGCCCCGTCCCGCGTCGACACCAGCCAGTACGGGTGGGGGTCCGCGGGGTCGTCGACACTGATCTCGACCGCCTCGTCCACGTACGAGCGGTAGAGGACGAAGGCCCGGTGGTCGGCGCCGGGTCCGAGGCGCCGACGTACCTCACTCCTGCCGAGCCGGGTCACCGAGCCCACGTACGCCCAGTCGATCGTCGAGTGTGCCACCCGCAACCCGGCCGGGCTCACCCGTACCGTCGCCGTGAACGCCGCCATCAGGCCGACGACGACTGCGACCGCCACGGCCAGGCTCGTGAGGACGACCCAGCCGGGGAGGAACACGGCGACCGCGACGACGAACGTCGACGCCAGCACCGCTACGACCACCCACCACAGGATGGGGGGTCTGAGCCGCTCGGCGTACGTCACGGCGTCAGAGTACCCGTCAGATCGCCCTCCCGTTCCGCCCGTGGCATGGCGTCGGGCACCTAGGATTGGGTCCACGCGACCAGGAGGCTGCATGAACGACAAGATCCTCGAGAAGGCATACCCGGCGATCGTCGGTGCCCTCACGACATTCGTCGCACAGTTCGTGGTGCGCAAGCTGTGGCAGGTCGCCACCGGCGACACGCCCCCCGACCCGCACGACCCTGACGTGCCCACGCGCGAGGCGATCACCTGGTTCGTCGCGTCGTCGATCGGCGTCGGCGTCGCCCAGATGCTGATGGGCCGTTTCGCCAACCGCAAGATCCGTCAGTGGAAGCTCGGCGCCGGCTCCTGAGGAGCTGGACGCCGGCGACGCCGTAGGAGCTAGACGCAGTCGACGCAGTACGTCTGACCGTTGCGAACCTCGGCGATCTGGCTCCGGTGCTTCACGAGGAAGCACGAGGCGCACGTGAACTCGTCGGCCTGTCGCGGGAGCACACGGACGGTGAGCTCTTCGTGTGAGAGGTCGGCGCCGGGGAGCTCGAACGCTTCGGCAGCCTCGGCCTCGTCCTCGTCGACCTTGCCGGAGTTCTTGTCGTTGCGTCGGCTCTTGAGTTCCTCGAGACTGTCCTCGTTCGAGTCCTCGTCGGTCTTGCGGGGCGCGTCGTAGTCGGTCGCCATGGTCCCTTCCGTGTCCTGCAGGTCGGTGTCGCACGGCTTGGGCCGTCCGACTCGAGGGAATGTGTACCACACTGCACAAGGCCCTCCACCCCCGGCTCCCCTCTTGGTTGCGGTCTCGACCCACTGTTCACCTCCGCACGTCGGGCGGACCGGCGTTGTAGGTTGAGCCAACAAACCGGAACGAGAAACGGCCACACATGCGGAAGGCACGGCCCCTCGGGCTCACCGGAGACGGTGCGTCGCTCCTCGTCGTGACGGATGACGGAGAGCAGATCGCCATCATGGCGGACGAACGTCTGACGGCCGCCCTCCGAGGGGATCGCGCTCGACTGGGACAACTGGAGATCGACATGGAGAGTCAGTTGCGACCGCGCGAGATCCAGGCGCGGGTTCGTGCGGGCGAGGCCGTCGAGTCGGTCGCGCAGGCCGCGGGTGTGCCCATCGAGCGGATCGAGCCGTTCGCAGCCCCCGTGCTCGCCGAGCGCGCGCACGTCGTGGGAATGGCGATCACCGGTACGGTGCGACGTCGCGGCGAGTCCGCCTCGGTACGTGGTCTCAAGGGCACGGTCGCCACGCGGCTCCTCCAGCGCGGTCTGGACTTCGACGATGTCGAGTGGGACGCCTGGAAGCGTCCGGACGGGCGATGGGTCCTCCAGGCGGCGTACGAGTCCGGCAGCCGACACCACGTGGCCGTCTTCCTGTTCGACGTCGCCGGACGGTTCTCCATCGCCGAGGAAGACGAGGCTCGCTGGCTCATCGAGGAGAGCACCCCTGCTCACGGTCCGCAGCCGGGACGCCGGCGCACGACGGACCCTGACAACGAGCCCACGATCGACCTCGACGACGAGCTCGCCCTCGTCCGTGCCACCCTGAGCGAGAGCGGCCCCGACGCGTACAGCCTCGCCGGTCTCCAGGACGTCCACGACTACGCTCCGGCGGAGCTCCAGGAGGTCGACGGCGTGTACGACCTCGTGCCGCCACGTAACGAGATGGACGTCCTGTACGACATGATCTCGGGCATCGACGAGGACTCCGTCCGCATCTACAAGGGCCTCCAGCAGCCGGTGACCCCCCGCGGTGAGCAGGCCCCGCGCGAGGAGCCAGAACAGCTGTCGCTGTTCACCGAG
>DAIEHO010000161.1 GCA_027353565.1 Propionibacteriaceae bacterium | reverse complement strand
CCCTTCGCGACCGGAGGACAGAGGGATCCGTGGGTTCGCACGTGTCGAACAGCTCCAGGAGTCGCTTGCGGACGATGTCCTTCTCGTCACCGCTATGGCTGCGGACGGCCGCGATGAGCCGCGCGAACGCCGCCTCGAGCTGGCCCGTCGCCGCCTCGAGATCTGCCATGGCGAGTACGGCCTCCAGGTCGTCGGGATCGGCGGCGAGCTTGTCCACGGCAGCCTGCGGGTTGGCCGAGGTGACGCGGCCGAGCAGCGCGGACTGTGCGAGGCCCGCCTTGGCGATGGCGTCGGACGGGATCGCGGCGAGCAGCGCCTCGAACTCCGTACGGGCAGTCGCGTAGTCCTCGCGCTCCATCGCGTCGTACGCGGCCACATAGCGCGGGTCCATCGCCGGTTCCCCGTCCTGGCCGACGGCCGGTGGCTGTGCCACGGGCTGAGCCTTGCCCACGATGCCGTACTTCGCGGCCATGCGGAGAAGCTCCTCGATGCGAGCCTTGGCCTCATCCTTGCCCAGGGTGCCCTGCCACAGCGGGACGAGCTGGCCGCTCACGACGCCCGCGACGGTCGGTACAGCCTTGATCTGCAGCTCGGTGGCCAGCTGGGCCGAGGTGTCGACGTTGACCCGCACCAGCAGCCAGCGGCCCGCGGCCTCGTCGGTCAGGGCCGCGAGGTCCTGGCTGAGGCGCTGCTGCTCAGGGGCCCGCGGGGAGTAGAACTCGATGAGGATCGGATAGCGCACCGACCCCTGCATCGCCGCGTCGAACGACGTGTCGTCGACCTCGGTCACGTAGCTGCCCGCGGGGGCCGCCGGCGCCGTCGGAGCGCCCAGCGTGGACAGGTCGATGGCTCCACGGAGAGAGTGAGGTTGCGTCATGGGGCCATTCAACCAGCGTTGCCACATGACCAGATACAAGAATGCTCGCCAAGTGGTGCTCGTCCTTGCCAGGATGGGCGCATGGCTCACGAACGCGCTGGTCAAGTCGCCCAACCCCAGGACCTCATCGATGTCGACGCCGTGATCGCGGCCTACTACGACATCACCCCGGACCCGACCGACCCCGACCAGATGGTCGTCTTCGGCACGTCGGGCCACCGGGGGTCGAGCCTCGACGGGGCCTTCAACGACGCGCACATCGCCGCGACGACGCAGGCGATCATCGAGTACCGGGCCTCGCAAGGCGTCACGGGCCCGCTGTACATCGCGAAGGACACCCACGCCCTGTCGCTCCCGGCGTGGCGTACGGCCATCGAGGTGCTGACCGCGCACGGCGTCCATGTCCGTGCCGAACGCGAGGACGAGTACACGCCGACGCCGTCGCTCTCGCGGGCCGTCATCGTGCACAACCGCGACAACGCCGGGGCGCCACTGGCTGACGGCATCGTCGTTACCCCCTCGCACAACCCGCCTCGCGACGGCGGCTTCAAGTACAACCCGCCGAACGGTGGTCCTGCCGACACGGATGCGACGAAGGTCATCGCTGCCCGCGCCAACGAGCTGCTCGCCGACCCTGGACAGGTCCGCCGCACCCCGTACGCACAGTGCGACGTCGAGCGGTGGGACTACCGCAGCGCCTACTGCCTCGACCTGACGAACGCCATCGACCTCGACGCCATCAGGTCGTCCGGCGTACGGATCGGTGCCGACCCGATGGGCGGAGCCTCGGTCCAGTACTGGGAGTTCATCGCCGAGAACCTCGGCCTGAACCTCACGGTCGTCAACCCGACCGTCGACCCGACATGGCGCTTCATGACGCTCGACCACGACGGCAAGATCCGCATGGACTGCAGCTCCCCGTACGCGATGGCCTCGCTCGTCCAGCAGCGCGACAAGTACGACATCGCCACCGGCAACGACGCCGACGCCGACCGTCACGGCGTCGTCACGCCGGACGGCGGCCTGCTCAACCCCAACCACTACCTCGCAGTCGCGATCGGATACCTGTACGCGCACCGCCCGGGCTGGTCGCCGACCGCGGGAATCGGCAAGACGCTCGTGTCGAGCACGATGATCGACAGGGTCGCGGCAGAGCTCGGCCGGACGCTCGTGGAGGTGCCCGTGGGGTTCAAGTGGTTCGTTCCTGGCCTCATCTCGGGCGACCTCGGCTTCGGCGGCGAGGAGTCCGCCGGGGCCTCGTTCCTCACCAAGGACGGGCACACCTGGACGACGGACAAGGACGGCATCCTGCTCGACCTGCTCGCCAGTGAGATCCTCTCCGTCACCGGCAAGACCCCGTCGCAGCTGTACGCGGAGCTCGAGGCCAGGTACGGGGTCTCCTCGTACGCTCGCGTCGACGCCCCCGCCACCCGCGAGCAGAAGGCGAAGCTCGGCCGGCTCTCCCCCGACGACGTGACCGCGACCGATCTGGCCGGCGAGCCGATCACCGCCAAGCTCACGACCGCGCCGGGCAACGGAGCGCCGATCGGCGGCCTCAAGGTGACGACCGAGCACGCGTGGTTCGCCGCACGTCCTTCCGGGACCGAGAACGTCTACAAGATCTACGCCGAGTCGCTCAAGGGCCCCGACCACCTCGCCGAGGTGCAGAAGGAGGCACGCCAGGTCGTCGACGGCGTCCTCGGCTGACGAGCGGGGAGCTCGAGGACTCCGGGAGGCTACGTCCCGTCGTCCTCGAGGGGGGCGTGCCGTACCGCGATCGGTCGTACGCCTGAGCGTTGGATGACCTGCTCGATCGTGTGCTCCATCGTGAACGGGTCGTCGACGTACTTGATGTCGCGGAGCCCTTGGTCCTGCGCCGCCGACTCGAACACCAGATGGCCGTAGTTGAACACCGTGCCGAGGAACGGCTGGTGGACGGGGATGTCGAGGATGCGCATCAGGGGGACGGTGGCGACGTGGCGGTCGAACGTCCCGTGGACGCGGAACACGCGAAGGTTGGTCACGACGAACCTGTCCATGTAGAGCGAGTGGATCTGGTACAGCCCGACGACCGCCAGACCGAGGCCGACGAGCATCATGAGCCACCAGCCCGGCCCGGCATAGCCCATCATGAGCAGGATCGCGACGCCGATGACGACCCAGCCGGCTGGGCCGAAGGCAGCCACGGGGGGTTTGGCGATCTCCACGACGACGACTTCGCCGTCGTCGTGGAGCAGGTGCCGGTCGATGTCGGGCCGCAGGTAGCTGGTCCGGCGAAGCCCGGGCTCAGCGAGTGGCGAGGGCAGTGAAGAACCGGATGATGGCATCGAAGGCCCCGAGGAACGTCTTCACAGCGGCGGCGGCCTGCTCGGGCCGAGTGAACAGGTAGAACAGCACGAACGCAGCCACCAGCAGCCAGACTGCTTTCTTGATCCACGTCATGACCGCTCCCTTCACCCGGATCGGGTGATCCAATCCTGCCCGAGGATCACGCGGCACCTCCGGACATACGGAGCGTGTCGGTCTCAGACCCCCTCACCTCGGGCTGGAAGGCGGTATGACAGGCTGGTCCTCATGAACAGCGACCTCTTTGTCTGCATCGACCATGTCGGCCTCGCGGTACCCAACCTCGACGACGCCATCAAGTTCCACACCGAGGTGATGGGCTGGCGCCTGCTGCACCGCGAGACCAACGAGGAGCAGGGTGTCGAGGAGGCCATGCTCGGCACCGGTGAGCAGGGCGTGGAGAACGCCCAGATCCAGCTGCTCGCCCCCCTGAACGAGAACTCCACGATCGCCAAGTTCATCGCGAAGAACGGCCCCGGCATCCAGCAGCTCGCCTACCGCGTCAAGGACATCGACGCCGTCTCCGAGGCGCTCAAGGCCGGTGGGGTGCGCCTGCTGTACCCGGAGCCCAAGATCGGTACGGGCGGCTCGCGCATCCAGTTCGCACACCCGAAGGACACCGGCGGCATCCTTCTCGAGATCGTCGAGCCGGTCGCTCACTGACGCCCGGCTGCCGATATGCGGGGCGGGGGAACCACTTCGGGGTAGCCTGTCAGCGACCCCACCCGCCCGGCACGAGGAGCGGCCGACATGAACGACGACTACGAGGATCCCGGCCTCGGCATGTTCGACGACCGCGCGACGGTGGTCGGTGGTTTCCCGAACGCGGTCCTCGGCTACGACAAGAAGGAAGTCGACGACCACGTCCGCAAGCTGGAGCGGCAGGTCCTCGAGCTGCGACGCCAGCTGCGCGAGCAGACCACGGAGCACGAGCTTCTCAAGTCCCATGCCGGGGCGAGCGACCTGAGCCGGTTGACGGGTCACGCCTCCGTGCTGCTGACTGCGGCCGAGTCCCAGTCCGAGGAGCTGACGACCAACGCGGAGATCGAGGCGCAGAGCATCCGGGAGTCGGCACGACGGGACGGCGAGGAGCTCCGGGCGGGCGGCCAGCAGGAGGCCGACGACCTGCGTGCCACGGCCATGGCCAACCTTCGCCGCCTGCGTGACAAGCAGACCGAGGAGCTCAACGCCACGCTCGCCGCGGCTCGTCACGAGGCCGAGCAGGTGGTGAGCTCCGCAGCACGCCATGTCGAGGCCATCCTGCGTCAGGCGAACCAGCAGGGCGCGTCGATCGTGGCGGCCGCGCAGGTGGAGGC
>DAIEHO010000100.1 GCA_027353565.1 Propionibacteriaceae bacterium | reverse complement strand
GAACGACAGTCCGACCCCCGCCTGGGCCAGGCCGAACAGCACCGACCCTCCGACCGGCCAGCCGCCCGCGACGACAGCGGGGATCGTCACGACGCCGGACAGTACGGACGTGCCCGCGGCCACGATCATCGCCGCGCCGAGCGGGGCGAGCCGTCCGACGGGGGTCGCGCCAAGGAGCTCGAACCGTCCGGACTCCTCCTCACCCCGCGTGTGGCGCCTCACGATCGCGATCACGAGGAACGCGATGGTCAGGAAGTCGAGCATGGCCACCTTGTTGGCACCGACGCCGCCGACGGATGCCGTGTTGTAGACATGGCCGTACATGGCGACCACACCGGTGCTCGAGTTGGCCGCCGCGTTGGCGGCGACGAGCTGGTCGGTCGTCGTGTAGAGCGAGGGCATCGCTGCGGCGGAGTAGTAGCTGAGCAGCCAGATGCAGACCAGGACGATGCCGATCATGACCCGGTCGCGCCGCCAGGCGAGCCGGACCAGGCCGCGCCATCCGGTCATCTGGCGCCACCCTCGTACTTGCTCAGGAACAGCTGCTCCAGGGACGGGGGCTCGCTCAGCAGCGAGTCGAGGCCCGCAGCACCGAGGGCGACGATGGCCGTGTCGAGGTTGTCGGGGTCCACGGCGAAGCGGATGCGGTTCCCCTCGCGCGTGAGCCCGGTCACGCCCGGCATGCTGTCGAGGCTGGGCACGGGGCTGCGTACGACCGCGGAGATGTTCGTGGTGTGGAGCCTGCGCATCTCGCCCAGCGTGCCGACCTCGACGACCTTGCCCGCCCGGATGATGCTGATGCGATCCGAGAGACGCTCGACCTCGGAGAGGATGTGGCTCGACAGCAGGATCGTGCGGCCGTCGTCCTTGAGGTCCCGCGCGATGTCGGAGAACGCGGCCTCCATCAGGGGGTCGAGGCCGGCGGTCGGCTCGTCGAGCAGGAACACCTCGGCGCGAGACGCGAGTGCCGCGACGAGCGCGACCTTCTGCCGGTTGCCCTTGGAGTAGCTGCGGCACTTCTTCGTCGGGTCGAGGTCGAAGCGCTCGAGCAGCGCGGCACGACGGTCCTTGTCGAGGTCGCCCCGCAACCGGCCGAGGAGGTCGATGACCTCTCCGCCGGTGAGGTTCGGCCAGAGGGTGACGTCACCGGGGACGTACGCGATGCGGCGATGGATGGACTCGATGTCGGTCCAGGCGTTGGCGCCCAGCAAGGTCGCGGTCCCCCCGTCGGCCTTGAGGAGGCCCAGAAGGACGCGGATCGTCGTCGTCTTCCCGGCGCCGTTGGGGCCGAGGAAACCGTGCACCTCCCCCTGCTCGACGGAAAGGTCCAGCCCGTCGAGAGCACGGGTCCGGCCGAACGACTTGGAGAGGTTCCTGGTCTCGATGACGGTGGTCACGGCTCCGACCATACGCCCGTCTCACGCGCACCGGCGCGAGAACCACCTGTGTTGTGAAACCCCTTGTCGGTGACGCTTTGCGGCGCGGCAGGACAGCACTCTTCCCCGATGGAGCCCCCTACGGGTCGTCCTCTCGATAGGCTGGTTCGGTGGCCCACCCGCTGAGGATCGCCGAGTTCACCGACAACTACGGACCCGGCCGTAGCGGGATCCTCTACGCCGTCCAGCAGATCGAAGGCGCACTCCTCGACGCCGGGCACGAGGTCATCGTCGTCGCGCCGAAGGCGAGTGGGCCCAACCCGTACGCGCACCATCCTGGGCGCGTCGAGGTCAGGCTGCCGAGCGTCCGTGTGCCGAGCGTGCCGGCCCGCGTCGCGTCGGGCGTGCATTCGGAGGACCTGGTCACCGGCGTCGGAGATCTGAAACCCGACGTCATCCACGTCCACGGCATGGGGATCGTCGGCCTCATGGGCGTCGCGCTCGCACGACGGACGGGCATCCCGCTCATCGTGACCTGGCACACCGACTGGGACGCCTACGCCGAGCACTACGCGATGCTGACGCCGGTGGTGTCGGCCGCCTACCACATGTGGCGCGTACGGGCGGGAACCGGTGCGCTCGACTCGGGTGAGGCCCGCGCGAGCGCCAGGGCGTTCCGCCACGCCGGCCGGCAGTGGATGGCAGCCGACCTGCTCGGAGCGTGCACGGCGATGCTCACCGCCGCGACCGTTGTCACCAGCCCGTCGCCCAAGACCGCGAAACGGATCCTGGCGGCGGCCCCCGAGTGCGACGTACGGACGATCCCGAACGGTGTCGACGCGCTGCCCTTGACGGGTCCCGAGGTACCTCCGAGCAAGGGCGTGCGGTTCTCGTACATCGGTCGGATCGCACCGGAGAAGGGCATCGGGCTGCTGCTCGACGCGTACAAGATCGTTCGCAAGGCGGCGCCCGGCACAGAGCTCATGATCGTCGGGGACTGGAAGAAGGTGCCATCGCTGCGGGCGCGGCTGCTCCGGGCGAAGCGGCATCCGGACATCACGCTCGTCGGCGAGGTCGACCGCAGCACCCTCGGCCCGTACTACGCCGCGACGGACGTGTTCGTCTTCCCGTCGCTGACCGACACACAGGCGCTCGTGCTCCACGAGGCCGCGCACGCCGGCCTGCCGCTCATCGTGTGCGACCGCGAGCTGGGGCTCGTGGTCCGGGACAAGGCCAACGGCGAGTTCTGCGACCCGACCCCCGACGCGCTGGCGGGCGCCATGCTCCGGCTGATGGACCGTGTACGGGACCCGGTCACGCGCGCCAAGGCTGCTGCCGTCAGCCGGGAGCTCGCCGCACGCTACACGGTGGCCGGGCAGAACCAGGCGATCCTCGACCTGTACGCGGAAGTCGCCGGCCGCGGCCGCTGCGCCCCCACCGCTGTCATCCCTGGCCCGGGCCTGTTCTCTCGCGCCTGGTCGCGTGTCGCAGCCATGGCGCGCTGACTCAGGCGAAGCGGGAGTCCAGGTCGTACGTGACCCTGCCTCGCAGCAGTGTGGCGACGACACGTGTGGAGAACTCCATGCCCTCGTACGGGGTGTTCTCGGCGATGCTCGCGAGGTCGCGGCCGTGCGTGCGCCATGTGCGCCGCGGGTCGACGAGGCACAGGCTGGCGGGCGCGCCGACCTCGATGGGCCGCCCGTGCCCGGTGATGCCGACGAGCCGGGCCGGCGCGTAGGACATCCGGTCGGCCACGTCGGCCCAGGCCAGCCTGCCGGTCACCACGAACAGCTCCGCCACGACGGCCAGAGCCGTTTCGAGGCCGAGCATCCCCATGGATGCCTCGCACCAGTCGGTCCGCTTCGTCTCTGGCGCGTGAGGCGCGTGGTCCGTACCGACCACGTCGATCGTGCCGTCGACCAGCGCCGCGCGGATCGCCTCGACGTCGGCGACCGAGCGCAGGGGCGGGTTGACCTTGTACGCGGGGTCGCCGGTGTGAGCCGTCGAGTGGTCGAGCATGAGGTGGTGCGGCGTCGCCTCGGCTGTGATCGGGTAGCCCTGCGCCTTGGCCCAGCGCACGACGGCCACGGTGGCGGCCGTCGAGACGTGGCAGGCGTGCACGCGGCACCCGAGCTCCGCCGCCATGATCGCGTCGCGCGCGACGATGACGGACTCGGCCATGCCCGGCCAGCCAGGCATCCCGAGCGACTCGGCAACTCCGGCATCGACCTGGCCGCCGACCGTGAGGAGCGGGTCCTGCGAATGCTGGGCGAGGACGCCCCCGAGCCTGCCGATCTCGGTCAGAGCGTCACGCATGACGTCCGAGCGGGCGACGCACCTGCCGTCGTCGGAGAACATCCGTACGCCGACCGCGCCCATGCCCGCGATGTCGGCGAGCCGCTCACCGAGCTCACCCCGCGTGACCGCTCCGATCGGCACGACGTCGACGAGCCCGACCTCCTCACCGCGGCGACGCTCGTACTCGCAGATCTCGGCGGTGTCCGCCACCGGGACTGTGTTGGGCATCGCGCACACCGCTCCGTACCCGCCCCGCGCGGCCGCCAGCGAGCCGGTCTCGATGGTCTCGGCCGTGCCGGGACCGGGGTCGCGCAGATGTGTGTGCGGATCGACGAGGGCAGGCAACCCGATCAGACCGCTGCAGTCGACACGGCGCTCCGTGCCGTCCGGCTCGACGACCAGCCCGTCACGGATGGCGACGTCGCGGGCACCCAGGCCCAGGACGTCCAGCCCGGCCAACAGCGTCATCGGTGCGCTCCTCTCGTCGCCAGGACGCTACCGCAGTTGGATGCGTCAGCCCTGGCCGTTCGGAGCCTGTGGCGCGTACGGGGACTGCTGCCCGTACAGAGGACCCGCCGGGGGCTGGCCGTACCCGGGGTGCGGTCCTCCTTGCGGGAACCCCTGCCCAGGCGGGTACGGGTACGGCTGATGGCCGTAGCCCTGCGGGCCATACCCCGGCACGGTCAGCACGAACGCGTGGTTCACGGGGCCGAGCTGCCGGCGGCGGAGCTGGTCGGCGTACATGACCGTCACGTACGTGTGCCGCAGCGGGACCATGACGAGCTGGATGGCGATGGCGATGGCGGAGATGGCCGCGACCATCATGATCACCGAGCCACTGTGCAGCATCTCGAGCACGGCGCTCCCCGACGACGACGAGGTCGCGCTCGACACCGTCGGGACGAAGAAGTTCGTGACGAACGAGATCCCCTGCTGGACGGCACCGGCGGCCAGGGAGAAGACGGCGAGGTAGCCGAACGTACGCCAGAAGGCGCCCTTCGTGATTCCCCAGGCGCGGCGAAGCGCGGCGAAGCCGGAGAGGCGCTCCACGACGCAGACCTGCGCGACGTACGCGACCTTCACGCCGACGAGGAAGGCCCCGACGATCATCGCGAGCGCCAGGATGCACGTCAGGGCCAGCGCTCCGACGAACGCCAGCCCCGCGTCGGTCTGAGCCGATCTGGACGAGATCCTCGCGATGGCGATCAGGCTGCCAAGCGAGAAGACCAGCGGCAGGAACACGATCGTCACGGCCATGAGGTACGCGAGCATCGCCAGCAGGTACAGGCCGATGATCCGGCCGACATAGCCCTTGCTCAGGTGCCGGAGCTCCGTCAGCGTCGGGAAGCGCCCCAGGGCCGCCTCGTGAGCGCAGGCGATCATCATCCCGTCGAAGTACAGCGACGCGATCCCGGTCAGGAGCACGGCGACGAACACACCGCCCACGAGGACCAGGAGCGCGACCACGGCGGACGAGGCCGTCAGACCCTGGGACATGGCCATGCTCGGCACCAGCACTCCCAGCGCCAGCACGACGGGGATGGCGAGCGCGACGAGGCTCACCAGCTGCTGAAGCCCCGTGAGCGCGAGGAAGGCTCCGATCCGGCGGCGGAACACCGAGAACGTGGCGACGAAGACGTCGCCGAGGCTCATCGGGCTCGGCGGGACGTGCACCGGGGCAGTGCTCATGCGCCCAGCGTACGGAGTGGGTCCTCGCGATGAGCCGTGCATGGCCCGGATCTAACCCTGGCGGGTGCGGCGAGCCGGCAGCGGGCCTCCGGAGGCGAACCGGACCGGCTCTGCACGAGCCCTTTGCTGTGGGGCGCCACCCGTCTCTGAGGATCGCGGCCGTCGCAGCCAGGACGTCCCCCAGACCGTACGGCTCTGGGGGACGACGAGGGGCGCCACAGGTTCAGGCCCGGGTCGCCATCAGCTCACCCCTGCCGCGGCGCGCGAGACCCCGCTCCGGCGCCGGTGAGCTCCGCGATCTCCTCATCCGACGGGATCGCGCCCGAGAACTGCGACTGGTACAGGTCGTAGTACGCACCCTTGGCCG
>DAIEHO010000130.1 GCA_027353565.1 Propionibacteriaceae bacterium | reverse complement strand
GCCTTCTGCGACCAAACAGGCGCGGGTGTCGGCGTCGTCGACCCAGAGGTGTGCGTGCCAGCCGCGACGCGCCGCCGTGGTGACGTTCTCGACCTTGTCGTCGACGAACCACAGGGCCTCGCCGGACAGCCCGAGAACCTCCTCGATGCGGGCGTAGATCTCGGGCGATGGCTTCGCGACGCCCATGAGGCCGGAGAAGAAGTACCTCTCGACGAGGTGCGCCCAGTCGAACCCAGCGGCTGTCTCGGCGAAGCTACGAGGAGCGTTCGACAAGACGAAGACCCTTGTGCCAGCGGCATTCAGGTCCTCCAGGATCGACCGCGCGCCCGGCCTGATCCTCTGCCAGCCGCCCGTGTCCGTGGCCACGAGCTGCGGCAGGATCGCCTCGAGATCTGTGACGTGATGCCCCTCTACGAGCGGCAGCACCTGCTCCCAGTACGCGCGGTCGGTGATGCCCTCGTCGTACGCGTGGCGGTGGGGTCCCCAGAACCCCTTCTCGACCGCGGCGGGCGTCACCCCCAGGAGCGGGGCGAGGCCCTCGTACAGCCCGGTCGGGGTCGAGAGCACCATGCCGAGGTCGAAGATCGCTACGCGTCGGGTCACGGCAGCGAGACTACCGACTGGCGGGGACGTGGTCAGCCACGAGCGTGTGGACGTCGAAGACGACTGCCCGTTCCACACCTGCCGCCCGGCCACCGTTCGCGAGGACACCGTCGACGACCTCCGACGGGGCGGGGTGCCACGGGAGGTCCGCGAGATAGGCCTTGTGGGCCGCGAGGGAGGCCACCGCGCGGTTCCGACCGACCTCGGACACCGCGACGTGGTGCGTCGGGTGGCCGGTCCCCACGACGAACAACCAGGTCGCGCCCCACGGCCCGAGCCCGTCGTGAAGGAGCTGGGGGAACACCCAGCGGTTGTCGGCGTCCCGCACGGCGTCGATCGTGGCCAGGCCGGCGGCGCGGTGGTCGGCGTGGTCGAAGCCCCACGGCGCGACCAGCTCGCCGGATCCGCTGACCACGACGTTCGGACGGAAGCGGCGGATCTCCCGTGCGATCGCCTCGCGCAGCTCCAGCGAGTAGGTCAGCGTCCCGTCGGGGAAGCCGAGGATGGAGAACCGAGTGACACCGACCGCGGCGCACGCGTCGCGCTGCTCATCGGCGCGCAGGGGCCCGGCCTCCTCGGGCGGCCGCTGCATGCCGGCTTCTCCGGCTGTCAGGAGCAGGTACGCGACCTCGACCCCCGACGCGGTCCAGGTGGCGACAGCCGCGGACGTGCCGTACTCGGCGTCGTCCGGATGCGCGACGACGACCAGGACGCGCTCGATGCTCTCGGTGAAGGGCGGAAGGGGCGCCACGGGCTCTGTCATCGGGCCAGGCTAGGCCAGCACCCCGCGGACCGCCATGGGTCCAAGGCAGGTGTCAGCGCGCGGGCATCGCGAGCGTGACGGTCACGCTCGGGGTGACCATGGTGTTCGTCGCGGTGATCGCTGTCACCGTGGTCGGGGCATCGATCAGGATGGTGCCCGCGGCGCGACCCGATGCGTCCCAGGCGAGCTTGAGCGCCGTACCATCGGTGATGCACAGGCCGGTCACCAGACCCGCGTTGCCGGGGACGGCCATGCCCGTACCGTCGAGCGTGCCCCAGTCGTACACGGCCATCCCGAACCCCTCGGAGGTGTCGAGCCTCGTCGCACTGAGCTTCACCGCGATGAACTGGCCGTTCTTGGGCTTCGTGGCGCCGGAGAGGCACTTCGCGCCCTCGGTGATCGACTCCACCGTGACAACGGCTTTCGCGAGCCCGCGGGTCTGCGAGAGGTCGGCGGCCTGCCCGACCTGGAGGGTGACGGGCGCGTCGGACTTCCACGTCGTCGTCGGGGAGGGCTCGGCGCTCTGCGACACCACGGTGACGCCGGGCGGTGCGCTCGTGGCGCACGCGGTGAGCGCCGCCGTGGAGACGACGGCCAGGAGTGCTGCGGGGAAGGCGCGCATGGGCCCATTGTGCGGGCGCTCGGCTTGACTCCGACGGAGGACCCGCCGCTGATGCACTACAAATGGCCTCATGCTCTACGCGACGCATGCGCGGGTCCACCTCGACCACATCATCGCCAACCTCCGGGCCGTGAGGGCCCGTGTCGGCGACCGGGCCGTGCTGCTGGCGATCAAGGCCGACGCGTACGGGCACGGCGCGGTCCCCGTGGCGCGGGCCGTGGAGGCCGCCGGTGCGGCGGACTGGTTGGGCGTCGCGACCGTGCCCGAGGGGATGGAGCTGCGGCGGGTCGGCATCACCCTGCCGATCCTCAAGCTCTCCCATGTCTTCGATGCCGAGGTCGCCGAGGCCGTCCGTGCCGGGCTGGTGCTCCCCGTGGTCGACGAGGCGACCGTGCTCGCCGCCGAGCTCGCCGCCGCCTCGCAGGGCATCACCGCCGAGGTCCACCTGAAGGTCGACACCGGGATGCGGCGCATCGGCGTTGAGCCGGAGCAGGCGGCGGCGCTCGCGGTGCTCGCGGACCGGCAGCGGCACCTCGCCCTGACCGGCATCTTCACGCACCTCCCGGCGAGCGACGAGCCGGCCCAGGACGAGTTCACGGCGTCGCAGCTCGTGAGGTTCGGCGCTGTGGTCGACGAGGTCACCGCCGCGATCGGCCGCGTCCTGCCGTACGTCCACACGGCCAACTCCGGCGCAGTGCTCGCGCACCCCGACTCCTGGGGCACGATGGTCCGCCCGGGGATCATGGCGTACGGGCACTACCCGGACCCGGCCACCCCTCGTACCGTCGACCTCCGTCCCGCGCTCACGCTCGCCAGCCGCGTCTCGTTCGTCAAGCGCGTACGTGCCGGCGAGACGGTCGGCTACGGCCGCACCTGGACTGCTCCGAGGGAGACCACGGTCGTGACCGTGCCGATCGGGTACGCCGACGGGTTCAGCCGCCTCAACTCCAACCGCGGTCACCTGCTCATCCACGGCCGCCGCTACCCGGTCGTCGGCAGGGTCTGCATGGACCAGACGATGGTCGACGCCGGCGACGACGAGGTCGCGGTCGGCGACGAGGTCGTGGCCCTCGGCGTCCAGGGGTCGGAGCAGATCACGGCGAGCGATCTGGCGGCGGTCATGGGCAGCATCCCCTATGAGGTGACCTGCCTCATCACCCCCCGGGTGACACGGCTCTACGAGTGAGCCCGGACGTGCAAGAGGGCCGTTCCCTGTCGGGTTTCGGCCCTCTGGCGCTTCGTCCGGGAGCCGGGGGATGGACCGGTCGAAGCCATAACGTCACGCCCGCTGCGGAGATCCGGGTAGGTGGCCCGTTCTTGCGCCCGCGCGGCTCGTGTCGCCGTGATGTCAACGGTACGTCGTCCGGCAGCGCCTCGCTACTTCCAGGGCACAATCTCAGCCGTGCGGACGACGCTGATCAGACCACGGACGTACATCCGGACACCCGCGGGACCCGCGCCGGGCCGACGGCCACAGGGCCACGCCGGTCGCCCTAAACTGCCGGTGAGAACCGAGGAGCGAAGAGTGGACTACTCGAGCGCCACCGTGGTCGGCGGCGGAATCGTGGGGCTGGCAGTCGCGTACAGGCTGTCGCAGCGCGGTGTCGCGGTGACCGTCGTCGAGAAGGAGACGCGCTGGGCCGCCCATCAGACCGGTCACAACTCGGGTGTGATCCACGCGGGCCCCTACTACCGCCCCGGGTCCCTCAAGGCGACCATGTGCACGGCCGGCAACGCGTCCATGGTCGCGTTCGCGCGGGAGAACGGCATCCGCCACGACGTGTGCGGCAAGCTCATCGTCGCGACCGAGGCGAGCCAGCTGCCGGGGCTGCGGACCCTGTACGAGCGGGGGCAGGCCAACGGCACGCCGTGCGAGCTCATCTCGGCGGAGCAGGCGCGCGAGGTCGAGCCGTACGTCGACGCGGTCGCTGCCCTGCAGGTCCATTCGACCGGCATCATCGACTACTCGCAGGTGACCGAGACGTACGCCCGGCTGGCCGCCGAGAACGGTGCCACGCTGGTGCTGGGCTCGACCGTACGCGCCATCCACAGCGGGCCCACCGGTGTTGTCGTCGAGCACGACAAGGGCCGGGTGACGAGCGACATCATGATCAACTGTGCCGGGCTCCAGTCGGACCGGGTCGCCCGTCTGGCCGGACTCGAGCCGCAGGTGCGCATCGTGCCGTTCCGTGGCGAGTACTTCGAGCTCGCCGCCGACAAGCGCTACCTCGTCAACAAGCTCATCTACCCCGTACCGGATCCAGACCTGCCGTTCCTCGGCGTCCACTTCACGAAGATGGTCGACGGCTCCGTGCATGCCGGACCGAACGCCGTGTTCGCGTTCGCCCGCGAGGGTTACCGCTGGCGCGACATCGTGCCGCGCGACGTCTGGGACGCCGTCAGCTATCCGGGCTTCCTCAAGATGGCGAGCCACAACCTCGGCAACGGCGCCCACGAAATGGCGCGCTCCGCGTCGCGGACACTGTTCGCCGCGTCGCTCGCCCGGCTCGTGCCGTCTGTACGAGCCAAAGACATCGTCCCTAGTGGCAGTGGGGTCCGGGCTCAGGCGATCCGCCCGGACGGCTCGCTCGCCGACGACTTCATCATCCAGTACGCCCCGAGGCAGGTCCACGTTCTCAACGCACCGTCCCCGGCCGCGACCGCGTCCCTCGAGATCGCCGCAGCGATCATCGAGCAGTCGCGGGCGGCCTGACCCGGCGATGGGGCTGCTCGACGGCGCGGACGCGGTCCTGTTCGACCTCGACGACACGCTTCTCGACTACGCGACGGCGCGCGACACCGGCATCCGGGCCTGGGTGCAGGAGGTCGACGCGACCCGCCACCCCGGTGATGCGGTACGAGTCTGGCGGGAGCTGGAGGAGCGCCACTTCCGCCGCTACTCGGCCGGTGAGGTGTCGTTCGACGAGCAGCGCCGGGCGCGGCTGAGGGCCTTCTGGCCGCATCTCAGCAGGGCGGCCGACGAGGATCTTGACCGTGCTTTCGCCGCGTACTTCGCCCACACCCAGGCCGCGTGGTCGCCCGTCCCGGGAGCCGTGGAGACCGTGACGGCGCTTGCGGCGCGGATGCCCGTCGGTGTCCTGACCAACGGCCAGGTCGAGCTCCAGGCACGCAAGCTGCGTGTCCTCGGGCTGGGCGACGTGGCCCTGTTCGCGTCCTCCGAGCTGCCGGCACCCAAGCCGGACGTGCGGGCGTACGAGGCCGCCTGTTCGGAGCTGGGCTCAGCCCCTCCTCGTACCGTCATGGTCGGCGACGACCTCACCAACGACGTCGAGGGCGCGATGCTCGCGGGCCTCAGGGCGGTGTGGTTCAACCGCGGGCACGCCGGTACGTCCCCGGCTCCGGTCGTCTCGGACCTTCGACACCTGCTGTCATGACGGGTCCTGCCAGACGCTGGTCGCGTGGCAGGGGCGAAGGCTCTCCCAGGGGCACGCTCGGCCGGGCGGGCCACCGGCACCAGCGACCAGGTCGCCCTCGCCGCGCGGTGTCCTAGCTCGTGCGCCGCCGCGTCGGCAGCTGGGACTTGGCGCACTGGCCGATGACATGGGTCCCGTACCCGTCGTAGACCGCGCCGACGCCACCACCGATCAGCGGGATCTTGCGGCCGACGAGGGAGCTGAGGCGCTTGCCTCCCACATTCGTCAGGACGTCCGCCACGATCCGCTCCGCGACCTTGAGGTCGAGGTCGGAGTCGGAGACCGGCGCAGTCGCGACGGCCATGGGGCTCGTCGGGAGACGGCCGGACGCGATCTGCTTGCGAAGCTCGTCGTCGCCGAGCAGGCACATGAGCATCGCGGTACGCACGCGGCGGTCGTCGATGTCGTA
>DAIEHO010000120.1 GCA_027353565.1 Propionibacteriaceae bacterium | reverse complement strand
GCGCCGAGCGAGCCCATGCCGCGGTACTGCTTGAACTGCTTGCCGTTGATGAACACCAATTCTCCGGGCGACTCGTCGCAGCCGGCGAGGAGCGACCCGATCATGACGGTGTCGGCGCCTGCGACGAGCGCCTTGGCGATGTCGCCGGAGTACTGGAGGCCGCCGTCGCCGATGACCGGCACCCCCGCGGGATGGCAGGCACGTGACGCCTCGTAGATGGCCGTCACCTGGGGCACGCCGACGCCGGAGACGATCCGCGTCGTACAGATCGAGCCGGGGCCGACGCCCACCTTCACGCCGTCGACTCCTGCTTCGACGAGCGCCTTCGCTCCCTCGTACGTCGCGACGTTGCCCGCCACGATGTCGACGGCGGCCGTACGCGGATCGGCCTTGAGCCGGGTGATCATGTCGACCACCGCGCGGCTGTGGCCGTGGGCGGTATCGACGATGAGCAGGTCGACCCCCTCCTCGACGAGCGCCATGGCGCGCTCGTACCCGTCGCCGAAGAAGCCGACCGCTGCACCCACCCGGAGCCGGCCGAGGTCGTCCTTCGTGGCGAACGGGTGCTTGTCCGCCTTCACGAAGTCCTTGAGCGTGAACAGGCCCTTGAGCTTGCCGTCGGAGTCGACGAGCGGCAGCTTCTCGATCTTGTTCGCGGCCATGAGCTTGAGCGCGTCCTCGCCGCTGATCCCGGGCCGCCCGGTGACGAGCGGCATCCGCGTCATGACGTCACGGACCAGCCGGTTGGGGTCGTCCTCGAAGCGCATGTCGCGGTTCGTGACGATGCCGAGAAGACGCATGTCCCCGTCGACGACCGGCACCCCGGAGATGCGGTAGTGGCCGCACATCTCGTCGACCTCGCCGATCGTACGGTCGGCCGTGATCGTGATCGGCTCCTCGACCATCCCTGCCTCGGATCGCTTCACACGGTCGACCTGGGCCGCCTGGTCGGCGATCGGGAGGTTGCGGTGTAGGATGCCGAGACCGCCCTCGCGGGCCATGGCGATCGCCATGCTCGACTCGGTGACGGTGTCCATGGCGGCGCTCAGCAGCGGGATCCGTACCGAGATCCGCTTCGAGACCCGACTCGTCGTGTCGGTCCCCGAGGGGATGACGTCCGACTCGTTCGGCAGGAGCAGCACGTCGTCGAACGTGAGGCCCAGCATCGCGAACTTCTCCGGCACACCTGCTGCATTCAGCTCCGAGCCCATGGGCCACCTTTCGTAGGCCGCCATCCTAACGGCGGCGGCCCCCGGAACTTGTGCGCAGGTCGTGCGCGGACGACTTCGTCCGGGCTGACTACCGGACCATCAGGACAGTCTCGGCGTCAGCTATGCGCTGCTGACCGAGCACTCGACCATCCTGGAACGCGTGGGGCATCTGCGCGTGACGAAGGAGCTCTCCGCAGGACGAGCTGCTCGCTGACCGGCAAGGGGCGTGCCGCGTACAGCGCCCATCTCGCCGCCCTGGACACGCTCGGGGCCGGCCTGACCTCGGCGGGCCCGGGTGTCGCCGTCGCCGATCGGCGTTGGCTCGGGCTACGCGGTGCGGGGCCGACTCGTCAGTCGTTGAGCAGACGCGCGAGGGCGGGCTCGATCTCGGTGTCCTTGAACGCGAAGCCCGCGTCCTCTAGACGGTTCGGGAGGACCCACTGGCTGCTGAGCATCGCGCCTTCGACGAAGTCCTTGCCGAACAGGACGGCTGCGACCGGCACCGGGAACGGGATCACGGTCGGGCGATGCAGGGCGGCGCCCATCGCCTTGGTCCAGCGGGCGTTGGTCACTGGGTGCGGAGCGGTGAGGTTGAAGGCACCTGTGACATCGTTGGCGAGAAGCCAACGTATCGCGGCCACCTCGTCGTCGAGCGAGATCCAGCTGACCCAGTGGCGGCCGTCGCGCACCTGTCCGCCCAGCCCGAGCTTGAACGGCAGCAGCTGGGCGCCGATGTAGCCGCCACGCGGGGTCATGACATGCCCGGTACGTGCGTAGGCGGTCGGTACGGGGGCGCTGGCGGCGGCGTTCTCCCACGCGACGACCACGTGCGCGAGGAAGTCGTCACCGGCCGGTGCGTGCTCGTCCACCGCGTGGTCGCCCGTCGGGCCGTAGTAGCCGATTGCCGAGCCGTTGACGAGACGCTGACAGCGTCCGTCCTCCGAGAGGGCCGCCACGACGGTCTCAGTCATGGAGATGCGTGAGGAGAGGATGCTGCGCTTGTAGTCGTCGGTCCAGCGGCCACCCGCGATGGCGGTTCCGGCGAGGTTCACGACAGCGTCGACGTCGTCCAGACCGGGGGCCTCGATCCGGCGCTGGTCAGGGAAGATCTGGCGCTCATCGGTGCCACGCGCCTCATGCCGCACGAGCCGTACGACGTCGTCGCCGCCCCATCGCAGCGCCTGTACGAGCGCTGACCCGATGAGACCCGTGCTACCCGTGATCGCCACTCGCATGGCCCTACTGTGACACGTCCTGGCAAGCCGGGTTTCCGCATGCCGTATGACCTACCCGTTCCGGCCGGCCGGCGACGCCCCGAGATGGTGCCGTACCTAGTCGGCGATCAGCCCGTGCCGGAGGAACGCGAGGCGGATCCCGTCCTCGATGGTCGACGTGGTGACCTCGTCCGCGATGTCGCGTACGGCCCGGGGCGCGTCGCCCATGGCGATGCCGACCGCGACGTGCTCGAGCATCTCGAGGTCGTTGTAGCTGTCGCCGATCGCGATCGTGTCCGCGAGGCCGACGCCGACGTGGTCGAGCACGACGTCGATGCCCGTGGCCTTGTGGATGCCAGGGATCGTCATCTCCCCCGCGTTGGCACCGAAGACCGTGACCGAGGCAGGGACGATCAGGAAGTCCTGGAACTCCGCACGGAGGTCCTCGAGGGGGACGGCCGACTCGAAGAAGATCGCCTTCGTCATGGCCATGGTGCGCGGGTCGACGTCGACGGTGATCGTGTCGACGTACGTGAGGAGCCCGTGGTCCACCTCGGAGAACGCGGGGTCGGAGGCGACGGAGGCCGCGACGATCGTACGGAGCAGGTCCCTGGCCTCCGGGCTTGCATAGACGCCGTCGCTCGCCTGGAAGTAGTAGCCGCCCCCGTGGGCGTCGAAGAAGTCGGCCACGTGTCGTACCGCCTCGGGCGACAGCCGTTCCTCGAGGAGCACGTCCGGTCCGACCTGTACGTAGGCGCCGGAGGACAGGACGTACCCGTCGACCTCCACCTCGTGGATCGAGGGTGTCAACTCGACCATCGACCGACCTGTACAGAGGAAGACCAGGTGCCCGTTGGCACGGGCCTCGCGCACGGCACGTAGGGCACTCTCGGGAACCTGGCCGTAGTCGTCGATCAGCGTCCCGTCAACATCCACGAAGACGGCCTTGCGGGTCATGGCTGTCGAGCTCCTCTCCCAGGCGCGGACGGCAGGCGCCACACCGTAGTCACCCAGCACGTCGATAACGGTCCTCACAGGGCTCCTCGATCCTTTCACGTGCGAGGCGTTGCTCCGGCAACCCCGCGTAGCTGCGCTGTGGTGCCGCCGGACCTCGCCGCCGGACCCGCCCGGTCGCCGGAACCGGTCGATCCGGAGGTCCTCAGCGAGAGGTCCGGCGCGTTCGATAATTGTCAGTGTGTCCGTTTACAGTTCCTATATGAACACATCGGCGAGCATCCCGACCACCGGCACAGTGCTCGGCGCGGGTGTGTGCGCGGCGTTCGAGCAGGTCCGTGAGCTGCTCGAGGGGTTCCGGTCGATGGATCGTTCGGCCGCCGCCGATGAGGACCGGCTGGAGTGGGTGGACCAGACCCGCGACCTCGGCCGACGCGTGACCGCGCTGACCTCGGTGCTCGTCGCCGAGGCCGACGAGGCTGGGTCCGCGATGCGGGTCGGGCACACCCGACTCGAGGACTGGATGGCGCGTACTGGGCAAGAGACGCCCCGCGAAGCAGCTGGGACCGTGTGGGCCGCGCGGAGCCTGGGGCGACGCCCCTCGGTGCGTGACGCCGCAGCCCGCGGTGAGATCAGCCTTGGCCAAGCCAAAGCCATCAACGAGACACTCGACGCGCTCCCCACCGGCCTGGACCGCAAGCTGCAAGCCCGAGCAGAAGGGCTGATCCTTGCCGAGGCCCAGCACGTCCCGGCCGAGAAGCTGCGCACCATGACCGACAAGCTGTTGCGTGATGTAGCCCCCGGGCTGTCCGACTCCCCCGAACGCAGAGCCGAGAAGCTCACGCAGCGCGACATCCGCGCACACAGCCGACGCCGGCTCTGGTTCGGACCCGAGACCGACGGGTCCCTCGACTTCGGCGGCACCCTCCCGGTCGTCGCCGGACGCCGACTCCAGAGCCTGATCCAGACCATGTCCGACCGCGCCTATCGCTCCGCCAAGGACACCCACAACCGCCCCGCCCTGCAGGACACCCCGCAGCAACGCGCCGCCGACGCCCTCGTGGAACTGATCGCCGAGGCCGTCGTCGAGACTGGAACCACGACCGGAACCACGATCCCCGCGGGAGCCGCCCAGATCCAGGTCCTGATCCCCCACACCGACCTCCTCGACCGCGCCACCGCCAGTGGGCGCCTCATCGACGGGACCGCCATCTCCCCGGGAGAGCTGCGAGTACTGCTCTGCGACGCGGACCTGATCCCGGCGGTCCTCGGCACCCACTCCGAAGTCCTGGACCTGGGACACGAGCACCGCCTCGCTCCCCCAGCCTTGCGACGGGCGATCGGGCTGCGCGACGGCGGGTGTGCGTTCCCGGGATGTACGACACCGCTTCGCCACTGCGACATCCATCATGTACATCCGTGGCAGCTCGGCGGCTCAACCACCCTTGGGAACACCGTGGCGCTGTGCCGGGTGCACCATGCGCTGTGCGAACCACGGCCACCGACCATCGGAGCCGATGGACGGTCCGTGGTGGCGGACAGCTGGGAGGTGAGGATCGACCGCAGAGGCCTGCCCGAGTTCATCCCACCCGCAGCCCTCGACCCCAACCGGACGCCGCGTCGACACATGGGCCACGCGGCCGCCCTCTTCGACGACCTCGCGCCGCCCCAGGCCGGGCAATGCACCCCTTCCGGGCGGCGGTGACCGGTGGGTCCTCGGCGAGGCCAGGACCGACGGGACCTTGTGGGGCGGGCTGGCCACCGCGCTCAGGCGAGCAACGCCTCCGATAAGGCGGCGTAGCCACCGCGCCCCGTCGAGCAACGCCTCCGTTACAGCGGCATACGAGGGCCCGCCCCGGACGGATCCGGAGCGGGCCCTCGTCGTAATGCTCGTGCTGTTCCTGCTACTGCGCGGACGTGCGTCCCGCTCAGTGGTTGTGCGGAACGTCCTCGTCGTCGGCGGGCTTCTCCACGATCAGGGTCTCTGTCGTGAGCAGCAGGGCCGCGATGGAGGCAGCGTTCGCGAGGGCC
>DAIEHO010000110.1 GCA_027353565.1 Propionibacteriaceae bacterium | reverse complement strand
AGAAGAAGCCCGTCGCCGATGCCCTCGCCACGCTGCAGGTCGCCCTCAAGGGCACCGACAACGACGACGAGGTCCGTACGGCCATGAACGACCTCAACGAGAAGGCCGGGGCCATGGGGCAGCAGGTGTACGCGGCGGCGCAGGCTGCTCAGCAGTCCGCGGGCGCCGAGGCACCGTCCGGCTCGAGCGCCGGCTCGGATGATGACGTGGTCGACGCGGAGATCGTCGACGACGACGACCACAAGAACTGACGCATCACCTGCGAGGGCGCACCGTCCGGCTGAGTGCCGGATGGCTGCGCCCTTCTAGGCTTGTGACAGCGATCGAGGAGAGACATGACGAAAGACTTCCCCCCCGACGGCGAGGCGCCCGTGAGCCCGGCTTCGGGCCCCGTCGACGAGACGCCCGACCAGGACGTGGACCTGAGCGCCGCCGTCGCGGAGCTCACCAGCGACCTGCAGCGGGTACAGGCCGAGTACGTCAACTACAAGCGGCGCGTCGACCGTGACCGCGACGTGGCACGCCAGCGGGGCATCGAGTCCGTGATCGCGGATCTGCTGCCGGTTCTGGACGGCATCGACGGCGCGAAGGCCCACGACGAGCTGACAGGCGGCCTGAAGCTGATCGCCGACGAGTTCTCCAAGGTGACCGGCAAGTACGGCCTCGAGGCGTACGGGGCGGTGGGCGACGAGTTCGACCCGCAGATCCACGAGGCGCTCATGCACGTCGAGGTCCCCGGCTACTCGGTGACGACGTGCACGCAGGTGTTCCAGACCGGCTATCGGCTCGGCGGCCGTGTGATCCGCCCCGCGCGGGTCGCGGTCACCGATCCCATGGAGGAGCCGGTGGGCGAGGCGCCCACTCCGGACGACTCCGTACCCGACGACCCAGGTTCCCTGACCGACTGATGCGAGAGGAGGCGCCTGAATGAGCACGAAGGACTGGCTCGAGAAGGATTACTACAAGATCCTCGGCGTCTCCAAGGACGCCAAGCCCGAGGACATCAAGAAGGCGTTCCGCAAGCTGGCGCGCGAGAACCACCCTGACCAGCACCCCGACGACAAGGAGTCGGAGCGCCGCTTCAAGGAGATCTCCGAGGCGAACTCGGTCCTGTCGGACCCGACCAAGCGCAAGGAGTACGACGACGCGCGGAGCATGTTCGGCGGCGGCTTCCGGTTCCCTGGCGGCGGCCAGCCCGGACGTCCTGGACAGGGCACCGGCGTCAACCTCGAGGACCTGTTCCGCAACTCCGGCGAGGGGGGCTTCGGCGACCTGTTCGGAGGCCTCTTCGGGGGCCAGCAGCCGACCGGGCGCCGGTCCGGCCGTGGTCCTCGGCGTGGCGCCGACATCGAGGGCGAGGTGACCATCCCGTTCGCCGACGCGGCGGGAGGGATCACCGTCGGCGTACAGATGGTGTCGGAGGACGCGTGCGACGCCTGCCGCGGCACCGGGGCGAAGGCCGGTACGGTCCCGCAGGTGTGTCCCACCTGCCAGGGCTCCGGGATGCAGGCGTCGCAGTCGGGCGGGTTCGCGTTCAGTGAGCCGTGCCGTCAGTGCCGCGGCCGCGGGCTCATCATCGAGACCCCGTGCCCCGTGTGCGCCGGTACGGGCCGTGCACGCTCCACGAAGACCATGCAGGTGAGGATCCCGGCGGGCGTGGATGACGGCCAGCGCATCCGCATCAAGGGCAAGGGCGGCAACGGAGAGAACGGCGGCGCATCCGGCGACCTGTACGTGACCGTGCACGTCACGCCGCACCCCGTGTTCGGCCGCAACGGCGACGCCCTCACGGTCACTGTCCCGGTGACGTACTCGGAGGCCACGCTCGGGGCCGAGATCGACGTGCCGACGTTGACCGACGGTACGGTCCGGCTGCGGGTTCCTGCCGGGACGCCGAACGGCCGAACGTTCAGGGTCAAGGGCCGCGGCGTCGGGAAGCCAGGGGACGCCGGCGACATGCTGGTCACGGTCGAGGTGGCCGTACCGCAGACGCTGTCGGATGCGGCCAAGGCCGCGCTCGCCGAGTACCAGCGCCTGGCGGCCGAGCCGAATCCTCGTGCCCACCTGTTGAGGAGCTGACATGGAGTCGTTGCCCGATCGCCTGGACCGTGACGCGCCGCTCTTCCCGATCTCGACTGCAGCGCGACTAGCGGGGATGCATCCACAGACGCTCCGCACCTACGACCGGCTCGGCCTCGTCGTCCCGACCCGCACGCGTGGCCGCGGCCGCAGGTACTCGCTGCGCGACGTCGCTCGGCTGCGGCTCGTCCAGTATCTGTCTCAGGACGAGGGCATCAACCTCAACGGCGTCCAGCGGATCCTCGAGCTCGAGCTGCGCCTCGACGGTCTCCAGAAGCGCGTCGAGGAGCTCACCGCCGAGCTCCGCGCGGCGCACGCCGCACCACCGGGGACCAGGCTGTTCACCGCATCGTCGAGCGCGGTCCACCTCGGCGCTGTCGTCCGTACGCAGAGGGCCATCGGCCGCTGAAAGGGAGAACATGGTCAACGCGTTCCGTACCCTCACGATCGACTGCAACGACCCGTACGCGCTCGCGCAGTTCTGGCAAGAGGTGCTGGAGGGCTACGCGGAAGACTCCGACGACCCCAACAACCCCGACGACCCGGCAGCCTTCCTTCGTGGGCCTCTGGGCGCGCCAGGTCTCCTGTTCATCCCGGTGCCGGAGGGCAAGTCGGTGAAGAACCGGCTGCACCTCGACATTGCGCCGACCGATGGCACGCGGGACGAGGAGGTCGTCCGACTCGTCCGGCTCGGCGCAACGCTCGTCGACGACCGCCGGAACCCGGACGGTACGGGCTGGGCCGTCATGGCCGACCCCGAGGGGAACGAGTTCTGCGTCGTGCGCAGCCAGTCGGAACGCGGCCAGTGATGAGCGCCATGCCGAACGACCTCATCGCGAAGGGCCTGGCAGCGGCCTCGGACACGAAGGTCGTGGAGGTGGGCAGGGGAGTCCTGTCCACGAGCGGTCCCTTGCTCAAGCGCTCGCTGTTCGCCGGTGGACAACCGGCCCTCGTGGTGGCGGACGACCGGACGTGGGCGGCCGCCGGAAGGACGGTCCACGAGTCGCTGGCCGCCGCCGGTGTCGAGGTGCTCGAGCCGATGGTCTTCCCGGGACATCCCGTCCTCTATGCGGCGCTCGAGAACTGTGACCTCGTCCGCGAGCGCCTGGCGTCGACCCGAGCGCTCGGCGTCGCCGTCGGCTCGGGGACCATCAACGACCTCGTGAAGCTCGCGTCCGGACAGCTGGAACAGCCGTACGGAGTCGTCGGCACTGCCGCGTCCATGGACGGCTACTCCGGTTTCGGCGCACCCATGAGCTCGCAGGGTGTGAAGGTCACGATGCCCTGCCCGGCCCCCCTCGCGGTGGTCATCGACCTTGACATCGCCGCCGCGGCCCCGCCGAGCATGGTGGCCTCCGGCTACGGCGACCTGTCGGCGAAGATCCCCGCCGGTGCGGACTGGATCCTCGCGGACGCCGTCGGCCTGGACCCCATCGACCCGCTCGCGTGGGAGCTCGTCCAGAGCGGGGTCTCGGAGGCGCTCTCGCGCCCGGATGCCCTGGCGGCCGGTGACCCGGAGGCCTACGCCGGACTCGTGTCAGGTCTCGTGCTCTCCGGGCTGGCCATGCAGGTCTACCGCGGGACGCGGCCGGCGTCCGGCGCCGAGCACTACTTCAGTCACCTCTGGGAGCTCGACCACCTCGGCGCAGACCTGGACCCACCCTTGTCGCACGGCGCGAAGGTCGCGATCGGCACGCTGGCCATGAGCGCGTTCTACGAGCGGTTCCTGCTGCGCGACGTCGGGGCTCTCGACGTCGATGCGGCCGTCGCGTCCTGGGCGCCCTGGGAGGCCGTCGAGGCCGATATCCGATCGACGTTCAGCGGCCCGCTCGCCGACCATGCGGTCAACGAGACGTCCGTGAAGTACGTGGACGGTGTGGGT
>DAIEHO010000103.1 GCA_027353565.1 Propionibacteriaceae bacterium | reverse complement strand
CCCTTGACGCCGATGTTCTTCCAGAAGAACTGCTCGATGGGCAGGTCACCGTGGGGAACGCCGACGAGGCCGATGTTGCCGCCGACGCGTACGGCGCCGGCCGCCTGGAGGCGGGCCGCCTCGGTGCCGACGCACTCGAGGACGCAGTCCGCGCCGATGCCGTCCGTCAGCGCCTTGATGGCCTCGATGCCGGCCTCGTCCCGCTCGGCGACGATGTCGGTCGCGCCGAAGGTGGTGGCCACCTTCTGACGTGCTTCGTGACGGCTCATCGCGATGACCTTCTCGGCACCGAGCTGAACGGCGGCGAGCACGGCGCACAGCCCGACCGCCCCGTCACCCACGACGGCGACGCTCTTGCCTGGACCCACGCCCGCGGCAACGGCCGCGTGCCATCCCGTGCACATCACGTCCGACAGGGTGAGGATGCTGGGGATGAGGTCGTCGGCCGGCATCTCCGGTGTGGCGACGAGCGTGCCGTCGGCCAGCGGCACGCGAAGCTTCTCGGCCTGGCAGCCTGAGTAGTGGGCCGCGTTGAGGCAGTTGGCCGTGGCGCCCTTGCGGCAGGCGGCACACGTGTTGTCGCACGGGTTGAAGCCGCCGACGACGAAGTCGCCGGGCTTGACCGTCGTGACGGCGCTTCCGACGGACTCGACCACCCCGCAGTACTCGTGCCCGATCGGAGTCGGCTGCGGCACGGGCGCAATGCCGCGATAGCGCCAGAGGTCCGACCCGCAGACGCAGGCGGCCGTGACGCGGATCACGGCGTCCGTCGGCTCGATGATGGTGGGATCGTCGCGCTCTTCATAGCGGACGTCCCCGGGTGCATGAATGACAGCTCCGTACATGCCTTCACCCCATCACATGCCGCCCGAGCCTGGGAGGCACTGCGAGAACCACCCTCCGCATGCCGGTCAGCCGGCCGGGAGGACCCCGCCTCTCCGCAGATAGCCGATCAGCCCATCCGTGAGGGGCAGGTCCTCGAGCTCGCCGAACGGGACCCAGCGCACGTCGGCCGCGTCATCGCCGGCCCTGAGCGTGCCTCCAGTCACGGTCGCCGCGAAGTCGTGGACCTCGAACGCGCCGTCGCCGTACGGGATGGTGAGGCTCCAGAGCTCGACCCCGACCCGTACCACGAGGCCCGTCTCCTCGTACGCCTCCCGTAAGGCCGCCTCCTCGAGCGTCTCGCCCTGCTCGACCTTCCCACCGGGCACCGACCAGCGGCCGAGCTGCGGCTCGTGCCCCCGCTGCACGAGCAGGATCGCGCCGTCGGCGACGATGACGGCCGAAGCTCCGAGGACCACGGTCACGTCCACAGTCTCGCGCGGTTCGTGGCCGATGGAGAAGGTCCCTCGCCGCCCGGCGGCCGCGAGCACTAGCATCGCCCACATGAACGGACTTCCCGGCCGCTCGGGCACGCGGCGCTGACACCAGCCGTACGCGTGCCTGCCCCAGTCGATCACTGAGACCAGCAGGATCTGCGGCACGTCGGCGCACCCCAGCCCAGCCGACCGCTACAGAGAGTCCCTCCATGTTCGTCATCGCCCTGGCCTACCTGGCCTTCGTCAGCCTGGCACTGCCACCATCCATGCTCGGTGTCGTGTGGCCCTCGATGCGGCTGTCCTTCGGGCAGCCGCTCAGCGCCGTCGGCCTCGTGCCGCCCGTCGGCGTGCTCGCGGGGCTGGTCTCGACAACCCTTGCCCCGTACATCGTCAGGCGGATCGGCGTCGGACGGATCCTCGCGATCGGCACGTTCGGGTCTGTGGCCGGGCTCGCGTTGTCCGCGGCGAGCACGAGCATGTGGCAGTTCCTGGGCAGCGTCGTGCTGGGCGGGCTGGCGGCGGGCGCGGTGGACACGACGCTCAACGTGTTCGCGGCGCGGACGTTCGGGCCGCGGCGGATCAACCTGATGCACGCCTCGTACGGGCTCGGAGCGGCCGCGTCACCGCTGATCGTGACGGCCGTCATCGTGTCGGGGCTGAGCTGGCGCTGGTCGTACGTCATCGTCCTCGGGCTTCAGCTCGTCGTCGCCGTCACGTTCAGCGCCACCTGGAGGCGGTGGGACGTGCCGGTTCCGGAGGCCGCGACGACCGCGTCGTCCCGTACCGGCCGCGTCTGGGGCGCTGACGCGGTCCTCGGACTGGTCTTGGCCGCCGTACAGAACGGCATCGAGGCGGCGGTGGCGATCTGGGCGTTCACCTACCTCACCGCGCTGGGCGTCTCCACGGCCCTGGCCGGCGGGCTGGCGTCCGGCTACTGGTTGACACTGGTCGCGGGGCGCGTGGCCTTCGGGTCGCTCGCCGAGCGGATCGGCGCCTGGAAGGTGATGGGGATCGCGGTCGGGCTTCTGCTGGCTGCGGCCGTCCTCGCCAACCTCGAGCTGCCCGTCCCCGCCATGGCCGCGGTCCTGCTGTTCGGCGTCGCGGCCG
>DAIEHO010000082.1 GCA_027353565.1 Propionibacteriaceae bacterium | reverse complement strand
ACCCACCTCGAGGTGGCCGGCGACATCATCGACCCGGACGCCTCCAGGCGCGCCAAGGCCGAGGCAGTCGCCAGGGCGGCCGGGTTCTACGCCGGCTGGCTGCCTACCCTCGTCGTCGGCGCAGGATTGATGCCCGGCGGGTACCGGGAGTTCGGCCCACTGGCCGAACACGTCCGCTTCGTCGAGCGGTCCTCCCGGCGGCTGGCGGCGTCCATCTTCGCCGGGATGGCCCGCTGGCAGGGTGGGATGGAGCGTCGACAGGCCTTCCTGGGCCGCGCGGTCGACATCGGCGCCGAGCTGTTCGCGATGACGGCGTGCTGCGTTCGGGCGAAGGCGGAGGCGGCATCCGACCCGACGGGGGTCGAACTGTCCGATGCCTTCTGCGAACAGGCACGCGTCCGGGTCGACGCTCTCTTCACGGCCTTGTGGCACAACTCCGACACCAGTGACAGCAGACTCGCGCGGGACGTTCTCAGGGGCCGCTACACGAAGCTGGAGGATGGCGTCCGGCACATCCGCGAGGACCTGCCGTGGGTCGCGCCCTGGAAGCTGGGCGCGACCACGGTGCCCGACGTCCGACGAAGGTTGCCGAAGCCGGGCTCAGGGACGCCGCGCTAGCGGCGCGTCGGGCCTTCAGCGTGAGGTCCCGCCAGTGCCGTGAGGGGTTGAGAGTCGCGGACTCAGCCCTCCAGATCAGAGACCTTGGCCAGCAACTCGATGGATCGCAGGGTTGCGTCGGTGTTGCGAGCCAGGGACGCAACGATCAGCTCGTCAGCATCAGCGTGTACGACGAACTCGTCGAGGTAGGCACGTACCTCCTGGGGAGTGCCGACCGCGGAGTAGTGGCTCATCTGCTTGATCGGCTGCCCTGACGGCGAGTTGAGGATGGCGTCAGCCTCGGCGTCGTCGAACCTGCGTCCGCTGCCCAGGAGCTGGCTGACGCGCAGCCGCTGGGATTCCCGCAACAGCGCCTGCGCTTCCTGGGTGGTGCCTGCGGCCACGATGTTCACCCCGGCGATGACCCAGGGCTCGGCCAGCTGGTAGGACGGCTGGAAGTCGCGACGGTAGGTGGCGACGGCATCGGTCAGCGCCTGGGGTGCGAAGTGCGAGGCGAACGCATACGGGAGCCCCAGTGCCGCTGCGAGCTTCGCACCGAACAGCGAGGAACCGAGGATGTACAAGGGCACATGGGTGTCCTTGCCGGGCACGGCGTCCACCCCGGGGATGATGGACCGGCCGGTGAGGTAGCCCTGCAGCTCCTGTACGTCACGGGGGAAGGACTCGGCCGACATGGCGTCGCGGCGCAGGGCACGCATCGTGTTCTGGTCACTGCCGGGCGCCCGGCCGAGCCCGAGGTCGATCCGACCCGGGTGAAGCGTCTCCAGGGTGCCGAACTGCTCGGCGATCACCAGCGGGGAGTGGTTGGGCAGCATCACGCCACCGGCACCGAGGCGGATGGTCGTGGTGTGGGCGGCAACGTGCGCGATGAGCACGCTGGTCGCCGAGGATGCGATGGTCGACATGTTGTGGTGCTCGGCGTACCAGACGCGGCGATAGCCGCTGCGCTCCGCGAGCTGGGCGATCGCGACACTGGCTCGGAAGCTGTCGGCTGCGCTCCCGCCGTTCCCGATGGGAGCGAGATCAAGGATTGAGATCGGGGTGGAGGGCACGTCGAGGCAACCTGTCGGCTGAGGGAACTATTCCTCAGGGTTTGGACAAGCCAGCCCCGGAGTCGCTCCACTCAGGTTCGCCGTGGACCAGTCGGCCATCGGCGGCTCAGACGTCGCGATCGCCGACGATGGCCACGACGCTGACGTCCGCACTCCTCCTCCACGACCTGGTCACCCGTTCCAGGGCGCTCACGAGAGGTCCTGATCCGTCGGGCCAAGCTTCAACGAGTCGTCCGCGTCGGTCACGCCCGTACGTGGGGCTGGTACAGGCCGTCCACCCATGGAGGACGCGCCCGATCGTGGGTGTGGGTCGTCCCCGGATCGTGATCTCCACGGATCTCGTTCACCAGGTGGCAGCTGCTCGGTGACCTTCGAGATCCGCACGGGACGTTGAGCACCCTCGATGTTGCAGGTGTGGTGTGCAGGCCCCCCGAGGTTCGAAGAT
Source organism: Propionibacteriaceae bacterium (assembly GCA_027353565.1). Lineage (GTDB taxonomy): Bacteria > Actinomycetota > Actinomycetes > Propionibacteriales > Propionibacteriaceae > Fen-668. Next base: position 155 of record DAIEHO010000082.1, on the reverse strand, counting down.
CTCCCCTGGTCGAACGGGTGGGCGTAACTGGGATCGAACCAGTTATGCGCCCTTCACGACGTAACTGTGAAACCCCTTGTTAAACCCACTCTGACTAGCGGATACAGCAGACAGTTACGCACTGGCGGCATGGACACAAGTAGACATGCTGGGAC
>DAIEHO010000047.1 GCA_027353565.1 Propionibacteriaceae bacterium | reverse complement strand
CGTCGACGCCACCACCGTGACGCGGTCGGGTTTCAGCCGCCGCCAGACCGGCCACGACCTCGACCAGAACGGCTATGCGACCGACCACATCGCGCTCGGCGACGAGGTCTACTGGCGCAACCCGTGGCCACAGTCGCGCTGGACCGACGACGAGCTCGCGATCGCCGAGATCCTCACGCGGATGGCCGCCTGGGTCGACGGTGAGGGTCCCGGGCCGTACCCCCTCGTCGAGGGCTGTACCGACCAGCTGATGGCGCTCGCCATCACAGAGGCCGCCCACGCGGACGCACCTGTACGGATCGTGCCGGGGGACGTCCTCGGCCTGTAGCTCAGCCCGGGAAGTCGTCGCGGCGGCGGAGGCGGTCGAGGACGGGGCTGTTCAGCTGACGGCTGAGGGACGGGTTGAGCCGCAACGCGCGTCGGAGCGCGGTGATGGCGTCGTCGTCCTTGTCGACGGCCGCGTAGGCCTCGGCGAGCGTCAGCCAGTACAGTCCCGACCGCCGGTTCTCGGCGACGGCGGAACGGGCGTCGTCCAGCGCACCCCAAAGGTCCCCCGAGACGCGGCGGCAGACAGAGCGGTTGTTCCGGTAGGTGGGATGCGACGGCGCCCACTCGACCGCGGCGTCGTAGTCCGGGATAGCCGCCTCGCAGTCTCCCCGCGATGCGTAGGCCCAGGCCCGCAGCCCGTACAGCTTGGCGACGAGGGCGGGCCGGTCGATGTACGGGAGCAGCTCCAGACCCGTCGTGAGATCCTCGATGGCGCCCGTCGGGTCCGTGTCCACCCGCTGCTTCGCTCGCGCGCACAGTGCCTCGACGATCTCGCGGAGCACCTCGTCGCGAGGCCGGACGTTGTACGCCTCGACGAGCTCCTCCAACCGCGCCTGCGCACGATGCTGCGAGGGGCTGTCGCCGAGCTCCACGGTCGGTCCCTGAGCGAGCGACAGGATCACGGGAAGAGTGTTTCAGACCTGCGTGGCCGACGCGGGCCGAATGCCGGGAATCCTCCGTCTGAACTCGCTCATGAACAGGTCATGGAGCGCCTTCGGGTCGGCGACGCCGCTGAGGCCGGGCAGCGACCCACCGGCGGATCTCTGGCAGACGGTCAGCCAGGCCTGCCCCATCGCGAACGTGAACACCGACGCCACCGAGGCGCTGATCGCGCCGCCTGCGATCGTGCCTGCGCCGGGGATCAGCTTCAGCAGCGACGTGAAGCTCGCCCGGCCGGCTGTCGTGGCGACGGCCGTGGACGCCACGGCCGCGATGCCGGCTCTGTCCACCCCCAGGCCGTACAGGTGGGCGATGCGCGCCATCATCGCGAGCTGCAGTGGTACGAGCAGGGCGGCGTCCGAGAACGGGATGGGCGTCGCGGCGGCCGCCGCCGAGGCGGTCACCGTCGCACCGATGAAAGCCTGTGCAGCACGTGCCTTGGCATCCAGGTCAACGCGCTGAGCAGAGACGAGCGCTGCCTGTACGGCCTCGGGAACTGCCTGAAAGGTGGCATGAACCAACTCGCTCAAGCCGTATGGCGGCTGACCAGAGAACTGGTCCCTCATCGCGTAGGTCATGAACGGGCGGCCGCCGAGGATCGGCAGCTTGAGGGACTCGATGTGGCGAGCCAACGACACCGCGTCGGGGTGGAACTGGCTGTCGCGCATCGGGACCTGCGTGAGGACGAGCAGGACGGGGAGCTCGAGATCGGCCAGCGCGCGGATGAAGGCGCCCTCCGCCTCCTCGAAGCGCCGGTCCATGCCGCGTACGCAGTACCAGGCGCAGTGGATCTGCTCCGAGAGCGGCTTCTTGCGCAGGCCCTTGACGACGTCCCTGAGCTCCTTGACGAGCTCGCCGCCGTCGCGACCGATCTCGAGGCCCTGGGTGTCGAAGATTCCCAGCGTGCCGCGACGGTCCACGTACAGGTGGCTCCCCTGGGTGACCGGCTCACCGATGCCGGTCCTGGCGACCTCGGTGCCGAAGACGGCATTGATGAGAGTCGACTTGCCCGTACCGGTCTTGCCGAAGACGGCGAGGTTGAACCTGCCGATCGCCGCGGTCTGTCGGTCGAACTCGGCGCGGAACGAATCTGTGAACCAGTCGGGCACGGGTCCAGGGTACGGACCGGGCAATGCCGACGGGTCCCCGCGCCACCCTCGATGAGAGCGGATGTTCCCTGTCGGCCTCCTGCCCTAGCCTGGAGGCATGGCGGACCAACCCCTCGTCGTCGAGGCCAAGGGCTGGCCGCAGCCACCCCACCTGGCGTGGCGCACCCACATCCAGCGCCGCTCCGTCGTGCAGCTTCTTCTCGGGTTCGTCGTGCTCGGCTTCGCGACGGTGCTGCTGTGGGGCTTCTCGCTGCGCGGTGACGAAGGCTGGACGGTCTTCTCGTCGGCCTTCGTGGTCGTCGCCCTCGCGGTGGTCATGGCGAACGTGCGGACGCTGGGCCGGATCCACCTTCTCCCCGAGGACCGTCGCGTCCCGATCACCCTTCCCTACGCGTTCGCCGTCGACGGCGACGAGCTGGTCTTCCCGGAGTTCGTCACGACGCCGGAGGAGCGCTGGCCGCTGCGCGACACGCAAGCGAAGGCCGGCCGGGTGCTCGACATCGTGACGCTGACCTGCCCGGGCCGCCGGACCCGGCGCTTCTTCGCCATGGCCATCCGGACGCCCACGATCGAGGCGGCGCGGCTCGTCAACGAGCGGCGTCAAACGCTCCAGCACACCCCGGATGCCGAGCCGCGCCCAGCGGGCGGCAAGTCTTTGCTTTCTGACTTGTAAGTCAGTAGAACGGCAGTAACGTTCGACCAGATCCCAACGCGAGGAGGCGTTCTTTCCTGATGCCCACGATCAGCATCCAGCTCTACACACTCCGCGAAGCCCTCGAGGCCGACCGAGACGGCACGCTCGCGGCCGTTGCCGCCATGGGCGTCGACGAGGTCGAGCCATTCGGAATCGAGAACTTCGACTGGCTCCCCGAGGCGCTCGCCGCCGCCGGCCTGCAGGCGGGAAGCGCCCACGCCAACCTCGTCGAGGACCCCGAGAAGGTTCTTGCCGCAGCCAAGAAGCTCGGCGTGACGACGGTGTTCCAGCCCGGCCCGCGTCCGCGCGACGCGTTCAGCTCCCGGGAAGGCATCGAGACGTTCGCCGCCGACATCAACGCGGCCGTCGACATGTTCGCCGCCGAAGGCATCTCCATCGGTTTCCACAACCACGACTGGGAGTTCACCGCTCCGCAGGTCGACGGTCAGGTTGCGTACGACTACTTCGTGTCCCGGCTCGACCCGCGTGTCGTGCTCGAGCTCGACACGTACTGGGTGGCCGCCGGCGGCGTGGACCCCCTCTCGGTGTTCGAGAAGTACGGGGACCGGATCACCCACATCCACGTCAAGGACGGCCCCGTCGAGGGTGGCCACGGCGTCATCAACGTCGTGCTCGGCACCGGCGCGATGGACATCCCTCCGATCCTGACCTCGAGCCCGAACCGTACGTGGGTCCTCGAGTTCGACGCCGCCGCTGACGCGGTGCCCGAGTCGGCGGCCAGCATCACCTACCTGAAGGAGAAGAAGTGAGCGCGAAAGTCGGCGTCGTCGGCGCCGGGAACATCTCCCCGCAGTACCTCAAGAACATCGCCACGTACCCCGACCTGGAGATCGTCGCGATCTCCGACCTCATCGAGGAGCGTTCCGCGGAGAAGGCCGAGGAGTACGGGATCGCCACCCACGGCACCCCCGGGCCCGACGGCTCGGACATCATCTACGACAACCCCGACGTCGAGTACGTGATCAACATCACGAACCCGCAGAACCACATCGACGTCTCGCTGCAGGCGATCCGCGCCGGCAAGCACGTGTGGAGCGAGAAGCCCCTGGGCCTCAACCTCGAGGGCGCGAAGCAGATCCTCGACGAGGCGAAGGCGCACGGTGTGGTCGTGGGCTGTGCGCCCGACACGATCTTCGGCCCCGGCTTCCAGACCGTGCTCCGCAAGATCCGTGGCGGAGAGATCGGCAAGGTCATGGGCGGCCTGGCGATCATGCAGCAGCCCGGTCCGGACCTGTGGCACCCCGGGCCCGAGTTCCTGTTCCAGGTCGGGGCGGGTCCCACGCTCGACATCGGCCCGTACTACTTCACGGCCCTCGTCCTCGGCCTCGGTGACGTCACCAGCGTCACGGCCGGCGGCGGCAAGGCGCGCGAGGTCCGTACGGTCATGGCAGGCCCGAACGCAGGCAAGGACTTCGAGGTCGAGGTCCCGACCGACGTGCGCGTCCTGCTGCGTCACTCCTCCGGTGCGACCTCGCTGGTGCTGCTCTCCTTCGACTCCGGCCTGTCGCGCCACGGCATGCTCGAGTTCCAGGGAACGGACGGCGTCATCGTCTCCCCCGACCCGAACTGGCACCACGGCACGATCGTCACGCACAAGGGCGGCAAGGTCGTCGAGGAGGTCGTGGCCGAGGCCGCGGGCATGGGTCGCGGCATCGGCCGGGTCGACAGGGTCCGCTCGATCAAGGCCGGCCTCCGTCCGCAGGCGCACGCCGACCTCGCCTACCACGTGCTCGAGATCATGCTCGCCGTCGAGAAGGCGGTCGAGTCCGGCGAGACCATCCAGATCTCGTCGAAGGCACCTGAGGTCGACCCGATTCCGGCAGACTGGTCTCCGCTCACGGCTGGCTGAGACACACACGCAGTCCTGTGGCGCCGAGACCCCGGTCTCGGCGCCACTGGTCTGCCCAGGGGGGATGAGATGAAGCTCGGTATGTTCACGGCGGCGCTGCCGATGTGGTCGCTCGACAGGATCGCGGAGTATGCGTCAGGGCAGGGCTACGAGTGCCTGGAGGTCGCCTCGTGGCCCATGGTCGAAGGGCGGCCGTACCAGTCGGCGCACCTTCCGATCGCCACGTGGTCGGGGGCGGATGCGGACGCGACCCGGTCGTTGCTGGCCCGGACGGGCCTGTCGATCTCGTCGCTGGCCTACTACGAGAACAACCTCGTTGGCGACCTGGACCGCCGGGAGGAGATACGAGCCCACCTCAAGGGGGTCATCGACGCGGCGGAGTCTCTCGACGTCGGTCTGGTGGGCACGTTCCTCGGCCGGGACGTGCGGAAGTCCGTCGTCGAGAACATGGCCGAGGCGGAGCGGATCTTCCCCGAGCTCGTCGACTACGCGGGTGAGCGCGGGGTCAAGCTCATGATCGAGAACTGCGTGATGGAGGGCTGGCACCCCGACGGCTACCCGGGCAACATCGCGTACTCCCCCGAGCTGTGGGAGTGGATGACCACGAAGCTCGGCCTGTACCTCAACTGGGACCCGTCCCACCTCCAGTGGATCGGGATCGACCCGATCGAGACGATCCGCCCGTTCGCGAGGTACATCGTCCATGCGCAGGCCAAGGACGTCGAGCTGTTCGAGGGCGCTCGCAACCAGTACGGGTTCTACGGGCTCGTCCAGAAGGGGGACCGGCCCTGGGACATGGGCTGGTGGCGCTACCGCGTCCCCGGGCGCGGGGCTGTCGACTGGGCGCACATCGTCGACCGGCTGGACGAGGTCGGCTTCACCGGCACCCTGTCCGTCGAGCACGAGGACCCGGTGTGGGGCGGCACCCCCGACAGGATCGTGGAGGGGCTCCGCATCGCGTACACGACCCTCAGCCCGCTCATGAGCGACACGGCCAGGCTCCTCGCCGCAACCCACGTCTGAGACACAAGGACCATCACCATGACCACGCTCCGCATCGGCATCGTCGGCCTCGGCTTCATCGCGACGGGCAAGCACCTCCCGGGTCTTGCGGCCCACCCCGACCTCGCCGAGGTCGTCGGCTTCTGCGACTTCGAGCTCGACAAGGCGGAGAAGGCGAAGGCGCAGTACGGGTCCGCCGACGCGTACACCACCACGGACTACACCCAGCTGCTCGCCGACCCGAGCATCGACGTCATCCATGTCTGCACGTGGAACGTCAGCCACGCCGAGATCGCCTGTGCCGCGCTCGAGGCGGGCAAGCACGTCCTGTGCGAGAAGCCGATGGCCATCACGGGCGCTGACGCGCGCCGCATGGTCGAGACCTCCGAGCGGACCGGCAGGAAGCTCTCCGTGGGGTTCCAGAACCGGTTCCGCCCCGAGAACCAGTTCCTGGCGAAGGCCATCGCGGAGGGACGGCTCGGCGAGATCTACGCGGCCCAGGCCCATGCCGTACGTCGCCGGGGCGTGCCCACGTGGGGGGTGTTCACCGACAAGGAGAAGCAGGGCGGCGGCCCGCTCATCGACCTCGGCGGCCATGCGATCGACCTGGCTCTGTGGTACATGGACAACTACGAGGTGGCCTCCGTCACCGGCGTCGTCAACCACAAGCTCGCCGACAAGCCCGAGGGCAACATGATGGGCCCCTGGGACCCGGCCGCGTACACGGTGGAGGACTCCGCGTTCGGGTTCGTACGGTTCACCAACGGCGCGTCGCTGTACGTGGAGTCGTCCTGGGCCCTCAACGTCGCCGACTCGCGCGAGGCGTGCGTGACACTGTGCGGGACGGAGGGCGGTGCGGACACCGCGCAGGTCACCGGGTCGCCGAACCTCAAGGTGACCCTCAACTCGGTGCAGGGGGGCGGTCTGGTGAAGACCTCGCCGGAGGTGGGAGCGGTCGTCTTCAGCCCGGGCAAGCTGCCGCTGTCCGGCATGGACCAGGCCGCCGTGGACGAGGCCGGCTCCTGGCTCACCGCCATCATCACCGACAGCGAACCGCTCGTCACCGCGCACCAAGCGTGCGTCGTCACCGAGA
>DAIEHO010000088.1 GCA_027353565.1 Propionibacteriaceae bacterium | reverse complement strand
GACCCCCGGCGAATGGGTGAGCTTCGTGCACCATGGCCGGCTGATGACGGTCAACCGGACGTCGAAGCCGACCGGAGAGAGCCCGTACAAGACCGTGCTGGTCTCGTACGCGACGTGGCTCGCCCAGCGCGTCTAGGACATCTGACGGGTCGGTCCGACGGCCACACCGCGCGGTGCATGCCCGGGCCCCCGCAGCGCCCAGGGTGCTCACCGGCGGACGGCGCTAGCCCTCGAGGGGCTCACCGGCGAAACGGAACGCGGCGCTGGGCCGATCTGACAGCGCCGCCTCGATCCGTGCGTTCATCTCGGGCGACATCGACGGCAGCGCGTCCATGGCGAACCACGCGACGTGGGTGTTCTCCCCGTCCGCCGGGTAAGGCTCCCCGTCGGCCCAGCGCATGAGGAACGTGAGGTCGAGGTACTGCGACTCGTCGCCGTTGGGGTACACGACCCGCTCCGTGACACCCACCTGAGCGAGGCGCTCCGGTACGACGCGTACCCCCGCCTCCTCCGCGACCTCCCGTACCGCTGCGTCAGCAGGGTGCTCGCCGGGGTCGATGATCCCCGTGACGGGCGTCCAGGCGCCGTCGTCGGCGCGCCGTACGAGGAGGAGCTGGTCCTCCTTGACGACGACGGCCGTCACGCCCGAGAGCCACAGCGGCGCGGTACCGATCTTCTCGCGCAGCGCGACGACGAAATCGGGGATGGCCACGGCTCAGCCGATCGGAGCCCAGCTGGGCCCGGTCTCTCCGAGCGTGTCGTCGAGCTTCGTGAACAGCGGGCTGGGCTTGACCAGCGGACGACCCGCGGGCAGCGGCGTGGAGGCCCATGTCGCCTGCTGAGCGGTGTAGTCGCCGGTGAGGACCGGGTAGGACGGCCCGCCCTCCTCGTCGACCTCGACCAGATCGGGCTGCGCGGCCCAGACGCCCGTACCGCCGAGCGCCTCGTGGATCTTCTGGGAGGCGTGCGGCAGGAACGGCGTGAGCATCGTGTTCGCATCGGAGACGACCTGGAGCGCGGTGTGCAGGACCGTGTCACGACGCGCGACGTCGTCCTTGAGCTTCCACGGCTCCTGCTCGGACAGGTACTTGTTCGCGAGGCTCACGATCCGCATCGACTCGCTGATGGCCGCCTTGAAGCGGCACCGCTCGAGAAGGTTTCCGACGGTCGTGAACGCGGCCGCCGACGCCGCGAGCAGGGTGGCGTCTGAGTCGGTGAGCGCTCCCGGTGTGGGGATCGTGCCCACATTCTTGTGCGCCATCGAGATGGAGCGGTTGACGAGGTTGCCCCACTCGTTGACGAGCTCGGTGTTCGTACGGCGGACGAACTCCTCCCACGTGAAGTCCGCGTCCTGGCTCTCGGGGCCCGCGACGGAGATGAAGTAGCGCAGCGAGTCCGGGCCGTACTCGGCGAGGAAGTCCCCCACGTACAGCACGGTGCTCCGCGAGGTGGAGAACTTCGAGCCCGACTGGGTCAGGTACTCGCTCGACACGATCTCGGTCGGCAGCTGAAGGGTGCCGAAGGCGCTCGGCGAGCCCCCTCGGGAGCCCTGTCCGTTCGCGCCCAGCAGCATGGCCGGCCAGATCACCGAGTGGAAGGTGATGTTGTCCTTGCCCATGAAGTAGTAGCTGGCCGCGTCGGGGTTGGTCCACCAGTCACGCCAGGCGTCGGGGTTGCCGCTGCGCCGGGCCCACTCGATCGAGGCCGACAGGTAGCCGGTCACCGCGTCGAACCACACGTAGATGCGCTTCATCGACTGGTCGTCCCAGCCCTCGACGGGGATCGGGATACCCCAGTCGAGGTCACGGGTCACGGGTCGCGCGCGCAGCTCGGAGATGAGGTTGGCGCTGTACTTCAGGACGTTCGGACGCCAGTCGCGCCGCGTCTCGAGCCACGAGCCGAGGGCCTCGGACAGGGCGGGCAGGTCGAGGAACAGGTGCTCGGTCTCGATGAACTGGGGCGTCTCGCCGTTGATCCGGGAGCGGGGGTTCTTCAGCTCGATCGGGTCGAGCTGGCGGCCGCAGTTGTCGCACTGGTCGCCGCGAGCACCGTCGTAGCCGCAGTGCGGGCAGGTGCCCTCGATGTAGCGGTCAGGCAGCGTACGGCCCGTGGACGGGCTGATCGCGCCGAGCTGCGTCTTCGCGACGATGTAGCCGTTCGCGTGGAGCGCGCGGAACAGCTCCTGCACGACGGCCGCGTGGTTCCTGGTGGTGGTGCGCGTGTACAGGTCGTACGTCAGGCCGAGGTTCTGCAGGTCGCGGGCAATGACGCCGTGGTACTTGTCGGCTGTCTGTCGCGGCGTCAGGCCCTCCTTGTCGGCCTGCACCTGGATGGCGGTGCCGTGCTCGTCGGTCCCCGACACCATGAGCACGTTCTTGCCCGCCATCCGCTGGTAGCGGGAGAAGACGTCGGACGGGACGCCGAACCCGGACACGTGTCCGATGTGGCGGGGGCCGTTCGCATAGGGCCATGCGACAGCAGCAAGAACGTGCGAAGTCATGGCGAAACCCTAGTGCGTCGCACTTGACGACCCGTAGTTCGTCGCGGACGGAGCCCATGCCCGGACGTCACCGCTCGCCCCGGGTGCCGTCGTCCCCGCCCACGCACGTTGACAGATCCACTACCTCCGCGTTGAATACTCCGCGTGGAACAATCAGCGACGAATAAGGGACTCCCGGCGATCGGGGTGTCCGTGCTCGCCCTGCTGGCCGAACGGCCCATGCATCCGTACGAGATGTACCAGACGCTGCGCGAGCGCCACGACGACATCGTGATGCCGGTGAGCGTCGGGTCGCTCTACCACGCGGTCTCCCGACTGGCCGAGCACGGGCACGTACGTCCGGTGGCGACCGAGCAGGTCGGCAACCGCCCCGAGCGCACGACGTACGAGATCCTCGAGAGCGGCCTCGACACCATGCGGGCCCGCCTGTACGAGCTCCTCGCCGCGCCGACGCCGCTGTCCCAGGCCGACCACACCGGGGTCGGCGAGCTCCACAACCTGACGCCAGAGACCGTGCTCAGCGCCCTCGACGCCAGGATCGCGGCCCTCGACGGCCAGATCGCGGAGCACGAAAGCCTCCTCGCCGACGCCCAGGTCCGGAATGTCGACCCCATCTACCTGTTGTACGGGTCGTACGCGACCTCGCAGCAGCACAACGAGCGTGAGTGGTTCGCCGCACTCCGTGACCGCATCGAGACAGGAGACCTCACATGGCCGACGCCGACGTGACGA
>DAIEHO010000027.1 GCA_027353565.1 Propionibacteriaceae bacterium | reverse complement strand
CGGCGGTGCTGCTCCCCGTCGTCCTTCTCGTGGTGACCGGCGCGTCGATGCCGATCGTGCAGGCGAACCAGGACGGGTCGGCCGCCGTGATCGGATCGATCACCAACGCGTCCCTCGTACTCATCCCGGGGATCGTCCTCGTCATGGGGTTCGCGATGCTGCTCGTCGGCTGGCTCCCGCGCTGGTACGGCCTCGTCTGGGTCCTGATCGGCTGGACCATGTTCGTCTCGTGGATCCTCGCCCTGTTCAGCCCTCCCGACTGGCTCCTCAGGCTCCAGCCGTGGGGCTTCCTGCCGAAGCTCCCGTCCGACCCCATGCGCTGGGGAGCGTTCAGCCTCGAGCTCGTCCTGGGTCTCGTCATGGTGGCGGTGGGCCTCGTCGGCTACCGTCGCCGGGACGTCGCGGGTCGCTAGGTCCTCTCCGGGATCGGACAGGTTCTCTCCGGGATCGGACAGCTTCCCTCCCGGATCGTCAGGCCTGGCGCTGCTTGCGGAGGATCTCTCCGCGCTGGGCCCAGAGCTCCTCATCGTTGCGGGCGAGGTAGACGAGGCCGCAGTCGGCCGGTCCGGTCGCGCCCGGCCAGCACAGGGAGCAGGGGTCTCCCGGTCGCACGGGGCACTTCGCGTCGGGCCGCGACGGCTGGGAGGGCATGCGTCCACGGTACGCGCGGTGCCGTCGGACTCGGACACGTGGACACGGTGCGGACGACGCGCGCCGCGGCGACACAATGAGCCCACGCGCGAGGTCTGAGGAGGATGCCGTGGCACGGCCGGTGATCGGGATGTCGACGGGTCGGATGGCGGTGGACTACGGGCCGGTCCCGCAGTATCCCCTCACGTACCTACCGGTCGACTACGTGGAAGCCGTCCTCGATGCCGGTGGACTCCCCATGCCGCTGGCGATGCTCGATGTCGCGCTGTACGACGGGGTCGCCGGGGAGCAGCTAGCGCACTGCGACGGCCTCCTGCTGTCCGGCGGGGTCGACATCAGCCCCGCCACGTACGGCGAGCAGCCCCATCCGGGTCTCAACGCCACCACGCCCGACCGCGACACCCACGAGCTCGCCCTCCTCGCCGAGGCGAGGCGACGAGGGATGCCGGTCCTCGCGATCTGCCGCGGCATCCAGCTCGTCAACGTGGCGTACGGGGGGACTCTCTACCAGGACATCCCCGCCCAGGTCGCGGGAGCCATCCAGCACTCGCAACGCTCGGCACGCCATCTGCCGAGCCACGACGTCACGGTCACCGGCCCGAGCCGACTGCACGGGCTCGTCGGGAGCTCGATCGCCGTCACGAGCTTCCATCACCAGGCCGTGAAGGATCTGGGTGCCGGCCTTGACGTCGTCGCCACCGCGACGGACGGCATCATCGAGGCCGTCGAAGCGAGCGACCATCCCTGGCTCGTCGCAGTCCAGTGGCACCCGGAGATGAGTCATGCCGCGGACGCGCCCTCACGGAAGATCTTCGAGGCGTTCGTCGCGCAGTGCGTCACGGGATAATGTAAGGACATATCTGCACAACCGGAGGTGTCGATGAGCGCATACGTGGTCCACCCCGACCGGTCACCGGTGCCCCTGCAGGTCGACCCCGTCGACCGCGCCGACTGGAACTACACCGGCGTGTACGTCCTGGACCTCGGCGAGGGCCGGGCGCTCGAGTTCGGGCTCGAGTCGCAGGAGTCGCTCGTCCTGCCGCTGGCGGCCGACCTGACCGTGACGGTCGCCGGTCAGAGACACCACCTGTCCCGTACCAGCGTCTTCGCAGGCGTCGCCGACGCGGTGTACGTGCCGGTGGGGGAGTCGGTCGTGCTCGAAGGCTCAGGGAGGGTGGCGATCGCATCAGCCGTTGCCGGCGCACAGCATCCGGCCGCCTTCCTGCCCGCCACCGACGTACCGGTCGCGACTCGCGGCGCCGGCAACATGACCCGGCTGGTCCGCAACTACGCGATGCCGGGCTCGTTCTCGGGCTGCGAGAAGCTGCTGGTGTGCGAGGTCGTCACCCCCGGCGGCAACTGGTCGAGCTATCCGGCGCACAAGCACGACGAGCACACCGAGACGGAGCGAGAGCTCGAGGAGATCTACTACTACGAGATCGCCGACTCGCCCTCGGGCACGCCCGGCTTCGGCTACCACCAGACGACATCGAGCGACCCGCGGCGCCCCATCGACATGCTCGTCGAGGTCCGTACGGGTGATGCCGTCCTCGTCCCCTACGGCTGGCACGGGCCCGTGGTCGCCGCGCCAGGACACGACATGTACTACCTCAACGTCATGGCCGGTCCGGACGCAGACCGGGCGTGGCTGATCAGCGACCACCCCGAGCAGACGTGGGTGCGGGGCCTGTGGCCCGACACTCCGCTCGACCCCCGAGCTCGCGTCTGAGGGACGATCCGCCGTCAGCCACGATCGTGAGCAATGTCGTGACGCCCCCCTTTGCACAGGCTTGACCTGGACGTAAAGTGAGGTCACTTGGTGGAACGGGCGTTCCCGGGTCCACCGGAAGTGCCATCGGCAGCCCAGTGTCCGGTGCCCGACGGAGGAGCGGCAAGGGGATCTCCCCGGCCTCGCTTTCCGCCCTCTCCGCGCATGACCTCACCATCGCTTGGGGGATGGAGGGAGATCTCGTGACCATCTCAACGACCCCGCTCGCCGTCGATGCCGGGATGGCCCGGAACACGACCGATCTGCTCGAGCGCCGCCTCCGGACGGCCCCGGAGCACGTGGCCTTCATGCGCCGCACCAGTGACGGGTTGGCGCGCGTCACCACGAGGATGTTCGCGGGCCAGGTGCGGCGGCTCGCCGCCGGACTGGTCGCGCAGGGGGTGTCGGCGGGCGACAGGGTCGTGATCATGGCCCCCACCCGGTACGAGTGGGCGGTGGTCGAGATGGCCATCTGGTATGCGGGCGGTGTCGTGGTCCCGGTGTACGAGACATCCGCCCCCGCCCAGGTCGCGGCGACCTTCGGCCTGGTCGAGCCGGTGCTGGTCGTGGCCGGGGGGCCCACGCAGGTGGTCGCGCTGAAGGCGGCCGGTGTCACCGTGCCGATCTGGACCATGGACCCTTCCGCCGATGACCTGGGATGCCTCGCGGAGCAGGGGGACCTCGTGCGCGACGACGTGGTGGACGCGCGGCGCGGAACCGCCACCCTCGACGACCTCGCGACGATCATGTTCACGTCGGGTGGTTCGGGTGCGCACAAGGGCGTTCGCATCACGCACGGGAATCTCGTGCGGCAAGGGCTCAACATCGGGCACGAGTACCGGGACATCCTCCGTGACGGGGAGGTCACGATCGTCGCGCTGCCCCTCGCGCACGTCCTGGCGCGTGGGCTCCAGCTCATCGCGCTGGCGGCCGGCGTCACCGTCGTCCACGAGGGCGACCCCGTCCATGTCCTCGCGACGCTGGAGGAGGTCAGGCCGACGCTTCTCGTCGCTGTGCCCCGGCTGCTGCAGAAGGTCCGCGACCAGGAGCGGACGGCGGCCCTGACGGCCGGTCTGTCGGGGCTGTTCGCACGGGCCGAGAGCACGGCTGTCGCCTGGGGGGCCTTCCTCGAGGCTCGGCAGGACGACCCGTTCGTCCATCCGACACCGTGGCTGCGCATCCAGCACGCCGTCTTCGAACAGCTGTTCTACCGACGGCTGCGGTCGCACCTCGGCGGTCGGCTCCGGTGGCTCCTGTGTGGTGCCGCGCCCCTGGACCCGGCCCTTGCGCGGTACTTCTGGGGCCAGGGGATCCCGGTGCTGGAAGGGTACGGGCTCACCGAGACCACCGCGTCGGCCACGGGGAACCGGCTCGACGACATCCGTCCGGGCACGGTCGGCCGCCCGATGCCGGGCACCTCGATCCGGATCAGCGACGAGGGCGAGATCCTGGTCTCGGGGATCGGCGTCGCGGCGGGATACCTCGAACGGGTGCCGGACGCGTGGGTCGACGGCTACTTCCGCACGGGTGACCTCGGCTCCCTCGACGAGAAGGGACGCCTCACGGTGCATGGTCCGCTCGGCACGGCGATCGTGACGGCGTGGGGGAAGAAAGTCGCCCCGGAACGCTGGGAGCTGCAGGTCGAGAGATCCCGGCTTGTCGCACGCGCGATCATGGTGGGCGACGGCCGTCCGTACCTCTCCGTTCTCCTGCTCCTCGACCAGGAGGCTGTCGTCGAGTGGGCGCGGCACCATGGCAGGCCGAACCTCGCGTCGCAGCTCGGGCGCATCACCGCGACGCCCGAGGGGGTGGCGGTGAGCGACCCGGCGCTGGTCAGCCGGCTGACCAGGGACGTGGACCGTGCCAACGCGGGTGTCTCCCGGGCCGAGCAGGTCCGCAAGATCCTCCCGCTCCTCGCGGACCTGACGCCCGGTGGCAGCATCATCACAGCAACCCTGAAGCTGCGACGCGACGCGTTCCTCGCGGCGGCGGCCGGTCACATCGACCAGCTGTACGCACACGACTGAGGAGGCGGCATGGCTGAGATCGAGGACTACCTCTCCGGGCTCGACGAGGTGGACGCGACGATCATCCGAGGTGCGTACGCGGTCGCCCGCGCGCTCCTGCCCGAGGTCGAGGAGGGCCGCTCGTACGGGATGCCGGCGCTCGTCCTCGACGGGAGGTCGCTGCTGTCCGTCATGCGCGCGAAACAGCACTTCGGGGTCTACCCGTTCAGTGCCGACGTCGTCGCGTCCGTGGTCGAGAGCCTCCGCCCGATCGACGGACTGACCGCAGCCAAAGGCACCTTGCGGTTCCCGCTGGGAGCGCCGATCCCCGAGGCCGTCGTGCGCCGGCTCGTCGAGGTGCGTGCCGCCGAGATCCGCGACACGAACGCGAGGAAGCCGAAAGCGCGCCCGCGCGGGGTCACGCAGGCCGACCAGGACTAGGCAACAGCCCACAAGCGGTGCGGTATCACGGATTCACCGCCCCCGATGTGGCAATGTGTGCCCCATGGCACCCCGCACCGTCCACTACGCGTTCGCTCATCGCATCCTGCGCGACCTGGCACTCGATGACAGCGTCGACCTCGTCGGTGAGGCGATCGCCGTCGACCTCGGTCCGAAGTTCGCGACCATGTGGGACGACTCCAACGCCGCTGTCGCCGAGACCGACCGGATTCCGCCCGCCGGGCTCGCCACGTACGTCGTCCAGCGTCCCGACTACGCCGGGGTGCTCGTCACGCTCCCCGCACCCGTCGAGCCCGCAGAGGCTCACGCGGTGATGGTGGTCCGTGGTGCGACCCCGGCCGACACCTCGTACTTCACCTGGGAGCACGGCCTCGACGCCACCACGGGTGGGCCCACCGTCTACTTCTGCGGCTGGAACCGGGGCGGCAACCACGTCAACTACGGGACGAGACAGGACCCGTCGATCGACGCGTTCGTCAACGAGGTGGGCACGAACCTCGCCAACGGCTGAGGTCCAGGGTCCGACGGCGGTCCTAGACCGTCCAGTGGTCCTGGGAGAACACGAGCACCGAGTACGGACCGATCGACACATCCGCTGACGCCGGCTGCGCATCGCTGGGCTTGAACGACGCGACCACGTCACCGGAGGGATGACCTCCGAACAGGGAGCAGTACGAGGCGTTGTCGCTCGAGAACCGCAGCCGCCACGGCCCGTCGTCGGGGAAGCCGATCCGGTACGCGGGGAACGCGGTCGACGACAGGTTCGCGACGACGATCACGTCGTCACCAGGCCCGATGTCCGCCCAGCGATGCCAGGCCACGACGCGGCTCTCCTCGTTGGAGTGGAAGACGTTGAGCCCGTGACCCGACAGCCCTCGCGTCGTGTCGTACCAGTTCCTGCGGAGGCGTACGAGGTCGCGTGTCAGATCTGAGAACCCGTGCTCGTGTCCCGGTGCGGCGTCGCCGACCTGTCCGCCGTGGGCGGCCTCCTGGCCCTGGAAGAGCAGCGGGATGCCCGGAGACGTGAGCGTCATGCTCACGCCGAGTGTGACTCGCTTCGCGCACTCCCAGTCCAGCGGCTCCCCGTCCGGGGCGGGCTCCCGGTCGATGAGCTCGGCGCAGTGCGTGTAGACGACGCGGCTGAAGGTGTCACCGAAGCTGGACCCGATGGCGTCGCGGAC
>DAIEHO010000353.1 GCA_027353565.1 Propionibacteriaceae bacterium | reverse complement strand
GACGACGTCGGGGTACAGGGTGCCCTGCACGAGGAACTCGATGTCGAGCTCGCTCTCCAGCGCGCGCGCCTGCTCCTCGAAGACCCTGATGAACTCGCGGCCGATGATCTTGCGCTTGGTCTCGGGATCGGTCACACCTGCCAGGTGACCGAGGAACTGGTCCTTCGCGTCGGCGACGACCAGCTTGGCCCCGGTGGCGGCGACGAAGTCGCGCTCGACGGCCTCGGCCTCACCCTTGCGCAGCAGCCCGTGGTCGACGAACACGCACGTCAGCTGGTCGCCGACAGCCCGCTGCACGATCGCGGCCGCGACCGCGGAGTCGACGCCGCCCGACAGCGCGCACAGCACGCGCTTGTCGCCGACCTGCTCGCGGACGCGCGCGATGGCCTCCTCGGCGATGGCCGACGTCTTCCAGGCGGAGCCGAGACCAGCGATGTCGTGGAGGAACGTGGCCAGCACCTTCTGACCGAACTCGGAGTGGAGCACCTCCGGGTGCCACTGCACGCCCGCCAGCTTGCGCTCGATGTCCTCGAACGCGGCGACAGGAGCGCCCTCCGTCGCCGCGAGAGCGGTGAACCCGGTCGGCGCCGTCTGGACGGAGTCTCCGTGGCTCATCCACGCGTGGAAGCAGACCGGTACGTCGGCGAGCAGGTGTCCGGGCTCGTCGACGGTGATGACCGTCCGTCCGAACTCGGACAGGCCGGTCTTCGCGACCTCGCCACCCAGGGCACGGGCCATCGCCTGGAACCCGTAGCAGATGCCGAAGACAGGGATGCCCGCGTCAAAGAGCGCGGGGTCGACCTGCGGCGCGCCGTCCGCGTACACCGACTGCGGGCCGCCCGACAGCACGATCGCGGCGGGCTTGCGGGTCACGAGGTCGGCCACCGGCACGGTGTGCGAGACGATCTCGGAGTAGACGTTGGCCTCGCGGACGCGCCGCGCTATGAGCTGCGCGTACTGCGCGCCGAAGTCGATGACGAGCACGAGCTCTGAGTCCATGGCGCGAGTCTATGGGGGTCGGCCCCGGGCGTCGGAGCGGCGGTCCCCCCACGGACCACCGAGGTGCCCGGTCCCCACGGGCACAGCCGTACAGTAGAGATGTGCCCGGCCTCTTCTCCCCCCCTGCAGACCACTGGATCAAGATCTCCGGAAAGTACGTCATCGTACGGATCCTGGGCGCCATCATCTTCAACGCGCTGTTCTGGGTCCCGGTGAGCCTCATCTGGGCGTGGGTGTTCCAGCCCCAAGGAGGCGCCCTGAGCGGGGTGCCCGCGGTCACCCCATACGCGTTCCAGGTGCAGTGGTTCGCGGCCGCCGTCGGCATCGTGTGGTTCGTCTGGCGGGTCTACCGCGCCGGCCGGTACGCGCGGTCCTGGTCGTACGCGGAGCGTGGCGAGGACCTCTGCATCACCCGCGGCCTCTGGTATAAGAACCTCACGATCGTGCCGTACGGACGGTTGCAGATCGCCAAGGTCGACGCGGGCCCCTTGGACCGGCTGCTCGGGCTCGCCACCGTCACCCTCGTCACCGCGTCGGCCCACTCGAACGCCTCGATCCCGGGCCTCCCCGCAGCCGAGGCCGAGCGGCTCCGTGACCGGCTCATCGAGGTCGGCGACACCCTGGGGTCCGGCCTGTGACGCTCCCGTACGGCCAGCAACCGCCTCCCTACCCGGAGCCGCAGCCTCCGGACGCGTACCGGCCCCCGGTGCCAGCGGCACCGATGGTCCCGGCAGAACCCTCGGCCCCGAGCGCGCTCGCGGCCGCGAAGGTCGTGGAGCGGGCCCATCCGCTGACACCGCTCGTACGTGGCTGGGTCGCGGTGGTCGCGGTCGGCTGGGCCCTCCTCCAGGAGCGGCTCCAGGGGCGCGACTCTGCGGCGCAGCTGCCGTGGTGGGCGTTCGTCGCCGTCATCGGCGGCGTCGCGACGCTCGGGCTCGTCGCGGGCTTCATCTCGTGGCGGTTCACGAAGTTCATCGCGGACGAGAACGAGCTGCGCGTCGAGTCGGGGTGGATCTCGAGGCGGTCGCGCAGGATCTCGTACACGCGGCTTCAGTCGGTCGACGTCATGCAGCCGCTCGCCCCCCGGCTGCTGGGCCTCGCGGAGGTCCGGATCGACGCCGGTGCGCACGACTCGACGAAGCTGCGGTACCTGTCGAGGCGCAGGGCGTACGAGCTGCGTGACTTCCTCATGCTGCGCGCGCACGGTGCGCAGGTGAGCGTCGACGCGGCACGGGCGCGGACCAGCGACCCGTTGTTCACCGACGTCGCCCACACCGACCGGGTCATCACCACCGTCCCGCCGCACGAGCTACTGCTCGGCGCCGTCGTGTCGCACGACCTCCTGTCACTCATCCTCGGCTTCGCGGTGCCGATCACGATCGCGTGGGCGGTCGCCACCTACTTCGGCGGCCATGCGGCTCAGGCGATCCCGGTGTTCGCGCTTGCTGGCGGCGTCCCGATGGTGCTCTCGATCGGCCAGTACTTCGCCCGACGCGTCATGGCGCAGTTCAACTTCACGCTCGCCGAGACCCAGGCGGGGCTGCGGATCACCCGTGGCCTCACGAACCTGACCAGCCAGACCGTCCCGGTGCGCAGGATCCAGTCGATCAGGCTGTCCCAGCCGTTGTTCTGGCGACCGATGCGGCGCTACCGGGTCGACCTCGAGGTTCTCGGCCTCGGCGAGGCGACGAGGAACGAGTCGAGCTCGAAGGTGTCGACGCTCCTGCTGCCGATCGGCTCGCGCGCGCAGGTCGACGCCGTGCTGGCAGCCGTCTGGCCGGGATTGCGGCTCGACGCGATCCGCTACGTACGGTCGCCGCGCCGGGCGTTGCTGTTCGACCCCCTCTCGTACACGTGGAACTCCTTCGGCCTCGACGACACCGTTGTCGTCACGCGCCGCGGCTGGCTGACCCGGCACCAGTCGATCGTCCCGCACGCGCGGCTGCAGTCCGTGGCGGCGTACCAGGGTCCGATCGAACGTCTGCTCGGCCTGGCGAACGTCACGGTCCACACCACGGGGCTCCTGCACACGCACTCCGCGATCCACGTGAACGCCGACATCGCACGCACGCTCGTGTACGACGAGGCCGACCGAGCCATGACCTCGCGCGACAGCGAGCTGCTTC
>DAIEHO010000334.1 GCA_027353565.1 Propionibacteriaceae bacterium | reverse complement strand
CGCGCCCGGCGGCGTGCCGGTCGCGGGGACGAGCTCGTACGACCCGACGAGCCTGCAGATCACGTTCACGCCGACGCAGCCGCTGGCCTATGCGACCACGTTCACGGCGACGATCACCGATCCCGGTCTGGCGACGCCGTTCACCTGGTCGTTCACGACGGTGGGGCCCCCGCGGTCGGCAGGGGTGTGCCCGTGCAGCCTCTTCCAGGACACCGACCAGCCCACGGCGGTCGCCACCAACGACCTGTCCAACGTGACGCTGGGGGTGGCCGTCACCCCGAGCGTGAACGGCACGATCACCTCCATCCGGTACTGGAAGCCGCTCGGCTCGACCGGCACGCACACGGTCACGCTGTACGGACCCACCGGGACCGCCCTGGGCACGGCGACCGCCGCCAGCGAGACCGCCGTCGGCTGGCAGACGGCGACGTTCGCGACCGCCGTCTCGGTCACGGCGGGTACCACCTACACGGCAGCGGTGGCGTTCCCGACGGGCGGCTACCCGTACGCGTACGGCACCTTCGCGTCGCCGGTGACGGTCGGCCCCCTCACGGCGCCGGCCAGTGCGGGGCGCTACGTGTACGGGTCGGGTCTCCCGACCAACTCCGTCACGACGTCCTACTTCGTCGACGTGATGTTCGTCAACGCACCGAACCCTCCGCCGGTGGTCGTGAGCGCCTCCCCTGGTGGCGGCGCCCAGTACGTGTCGGTCAACGGCTCGGTGACGGTGACGTTCAACGAGACGATCGCGACCGGCAGCGGCACGCTCACGCTCACCGGTCCGTCCGGGGCGGTGCCCGGGACCGTGACCGGTACGAGCACCACGCGTACCTTCACGCCCACGTCTCCGCTGACCGCGGCCACCTCGTACTCGCTCTCGGTCACCGGGGCGGCGACGACGGACGGCGTCGTCCAGGTGCAGCCGTACACCGAGACGTTCACCACGTCAGGTGTCAGCCTGTGCCCGTGCTCGCTGCTGGAGACCACCCTCACCCCCCAGCAGCCCGACCTGGCCAACGGGTCCGGGCTGACGCTCGGGTTGAAGTTCACCCCGACCGTCAACGGCTACATCACGGGGATCAAGTACTGGCGTGCGGCCTCGAACACCGGCACCCACACGGGCAAGCTGTACGACGCGACCGGCAACGTGCTGGCAAGCGTCTCGTTCGTGGACGGTGCCCAGGGCTGGCAGCTGGCGACCTTCTCGACGGCAGTGCCCGTCACAGCCGGGACTCGCTACGTCGCGTCCTACTACTCGCCGGGCGGTACGTACTCGGCGACGGCGAACGCGTTCGTCACGCAGCTGGTCAACCCGCCGCTGGAGACGGTGGACTCGGGGGGCGTGTACGGCAACGGTGACTCGTTCCCGAACCAGTCGTTCGGCGCTCCGAACTACTTCGTCGACGTGGTCTTCACCACGGTGATCGTCTCCACCACTCCTCCGACAGTGCTGAGCGCGTCCCCGGGTGCCGGGGCACGTTCCGTACCGGTCAACGACTCGGTCGTCGTGACGTTCAGCGAGCCGATCGCGAGCGGGTCCGGCACGGTCACCCTCACCGGTCCCTCCGGAGCGGTCGCGGGAACCGTTACCGAGACGAGCACCACCCGTACGTTCACACCCACGTCCCCGCTCGTGGCGGCCACGTCGTACGTGCTGAGCGTGACCGGCGCGGCCACACCGGGCGGGATCGTCCAGACGCAGGCGTACTCCGAGACGTTCACGACGTCCGGGGTCGCCGCCTGCCCGTGCTCGCTGCTGGAGACCACGCTCTCCCCGCAGCAGCCCTACCTGGGCAACAACGGCTACCCGCTCACGCTGGGCCTGACGTTCACCCCGACCGTCAACGGCTACATCACCGGTCTTCGGTACTGGCGTGGTGCGACCAACACCGGGACCCATACCGGCGCGCTGTACGCGGCCAACGGGTCGGTGCTCGCGAGCCTCACGTTCGTCGACGGCGCCGAGGGATGGCAGCAGGCGACATTCGCCAGCCCTGTAGCGGTCACGGCGGGGACCACCTACGTCGCCAGCTACTACTCGCCCAACGGCACGTACTCGGCGACCACGGGCGCGTTCGCGACCCCGATGGTGAATCCGCCGCTGCAGTCGGTGGGCACGGGTGGTGTGTTCGCCTCGGGTAACGCGTTCCCGAACCAGTCGTACGGGACTCCGAACTACTTCGTGGACGTCGTGTTCTCGACGACGGTCGCCACGTCCGTGGCGTCGGTGACACCGGTGCCCGGAGCGACCGGTGTCGCCCCGTCGGCCCCGGTGACCGTCACGTTCGCCGGCCCGCTCGACCCGACGTCGGTGACCGTCGCCCTGACAGGTCCCGGGGGGACCGCCGTTCCCGGCACCCTTGCCGTGACCGCACCGTCCGCGACGTTCACGCCCGCGGCGGCTCTGGCGCAGAACACGACGTACACGGTGACCGTCAACGCATCCAGCACCAGCGGTACGGCGATGACACCGTTCAGCTCGACGTTCACGACGGACGGCACGGTGAGTGTGGCGTCGACCACGCCCGCCGCGAAGGCCACCGGTGTCGCGCTGTCGTCGACCGTGGGCGTCACCTTCGCCGGGTTCCTCTCGCCGTCGTCGGTGGCGATCACGCTGACGCCTTCCGGCGGGGCGGCTGTGGCCGGCACGCTCGCCACGACGGCGACCACGGCGACGTTCACGCCGTCGGCAGCACTCGCCGAGTCGACTGTCTACACGGCGACGGTCACCGCGTCCAGCACCAGCGGGACGGCGATGGCCCCGTACACGTGGACCTTCAGCACGATCTCGCCGGCGCCGGTGATCGCGAGCAGGTCTCCTGCCTCCGGGGCGACGGGGGTCGCCGCGAACACGGCGGTCACGGTGAGCTTCACCAAGGCCGTCGACCCGACGAAGTCGACGCTGACGCTGCAGAGCTCGACGGGTACGGGGATCACGGGGACGCTCACGACGACGAGTACGTCCGTCACCTTCACCCCGTCCGGGCTCCTCGCGGCCAACACGCGGTACGCGGCGACGGTCGCCGCGGCCAGCCCGCTGGGCACACCGATGGCGCCGGTCGTCTGGACGTTCACCACGGAGAAGGCCCCGACGGTCTCGACGATCACCCCGTCCAACGGGGCGACCGGGGTGTCTAACACGACCACGGTGCGTGCCACGTTCAGCAGGTCCGTCAACCCGGCCAGCACCACGATCCTGGTCACGGACCCGACCGGCACGGCTGTCGCCGGCACGCTGACGACGAACAGCACGAGCGGTACGTTCACACCGTCCGCGCTGCTGACACCCGGGACGCTGTACCGGGTGGCCGTCAACACGGCGCTGACCGACGGGCTCCCCTCGACGCCGTTCACGTCGAGCTTCACCACGGGCGCGGCGGTGAGCATCTTCGCCTCCACCCTGACGCCCGCATCCTCCACCCAGGCGGCGACCCCGCTGACGGTCGGGGTGAAGTTCCGCTCGACGAAGGCGTACTCGATCACCGGCATCAGCTTCTACCTTCCCGCCGGCTGGACGAGCACGTACACGGTCAGTCTGTGGTCCTCCACCGGAACGAAGCTGGCCACCGGGAGCGGGACGCCGACGTCGACCACCGCCGGGTGGCGGACCGTCAACCTCACCACGCCGGTACGGATCGCCTCGAACACCACGTACGTGGCGTCCGTACGGGCTCTCACCACCCAGTACTCCTCGACCCCCTCGGCGTTCCTCGTCGCCTACAGCAACGGCACCCTGAGCGTGCCCGCGCTGGGAGGCGTGACGTCGAGCACCGACGTGTTCCCCACAGCATCGTCGGCGACGAACTACTTCGTGGACGTGGTCGCTGCGCCGTAGGGGTCGAGGCCAAGGTGGTCGTGCTGCCTCAGACAGCGGCCGTGGGAAGAGGGACGCCCGTGTAGTCGGCGAGGGCGGCGAGCAGCTTGTCCTGGAACCGCGCGTCGGGTACGGAAGGGTGGGGGTCATGTCGCCGTCCGTGGTGCCAGTACCCGCCGCTGGTCAGCGCCTCGGGATCCTGGCTCGTCGCCAGCCACGCCTGCGTGAGGTGGCCCAGCCTCAGGTCGTCGGGGGCTGCCGGACCGCCCATCCTCGTCGGCACCCAGCCGGGGTCGACGGCGTTGCTCAGCACCTCCGGCCAGAGCCGGGCCAGCGCCGCGACGAGGGTCGTGACGTACAGCTTGCTGTCGGAGTAGTTGCCCGCCTGACGCGCGCCCGCCCAGTCGACGTGGTCGAGCACCGGGCGCCCGCCACGGTGCATGCCGCTGCTGAGGTAGACCAGCCTGTCGGGCCGACGCATGGTCGCCGTCAGCACGTACGGCGCGACGACGTTCACCGGCAGCACGTCCCGTCCCGAGTAGACGCCGGCGTTGTGGATCACGGCATCCATGCGGCCGATCTCGTTGGCCTGCCCGGCGACATCGTGGGTCTGCGAGAGGTCCGACAGGTCGCCGACGACGAGCCCGGCCCCGTGACGCAGCAGGTCCTCGACACCCGCCAGCCGTTCATGGCTGCGGACGTGGACGACGACGTCGTGCCCCTCGTCGAGCAACGCCTCGGCGGCGGCGTGCCCCAGCCCGTCGGCGGATCCGGTCACCAGGATGCGCACGTCGCGTCGCTCTCTGAGTCGTCCATCCCTCGAGGCTAGCCGGGCGTTCTGGCCGTCAGGTGTCCGTTCCCCGTACGGCCGATGTCCAGCAGGGATCGGTGCTGGACACCGGGACCCAGGGGCGACCGCCTATGCCGGCTTCTCGTCGTGGCCGCCGAACTGCTTGCGCATGGCGGACAGGACACGGTCCGCGTACAGGTCCTGGTCGCGGGACGCGAACCGGGAGAACAGGGCCGAGGCCAGGACCGGCGCGGGCACCCCCTCGTCGATGGCGGCCATCGCGGTCCAGCGGCCTTCTCCGGAGTCGGAGACCCGACCGGCGAAGCCGTCGAGGTCGGGGTCGTCGGCCATGGCGGCGGCGGTGAGGTCCAGCAACCATGATTGGACCACGCTGCCACGCCGCCAGACCTCGGTCACCTGCGCGACGTCGATGTCGTACCTGTAGTGCTCCGGGTGCTCGAGCGGTGTCGTCTCGGCGTCCGCGTCGTGGCTCGTCGCCCCGATGTTGGCGTTCTTGAGGATGTTCAGCCCCTCGGCGTAGGCACCCATCAGCCCGTACTCGATCCCGTTGTGCACCATCTTGACGAAGTGCCCGGCCCCGACGGGCCCGCAGTGGAGGTAGCCCTGCTCCGCCGGCGACGGGTCGCCGTCCCGGCCAGGGGTACGAGGGGCGGCCTCGACGCCCGGGGCGATGCTCGCCCAGATCGGGCCGAGGCGGTCCACGGCCTCGGTGTCACCCCCGATCATCAGGCAGTAGCCGCGGTCGAGCCCCCACACGCCACCGCTCGTACCGACGTCGATGTAGTGGATTCCCGCCGCCTTGAGGTTGGCGGCACGTGCCAGGTCGTCGTAGTAGTGGGAGTTCCCGCCGTCGATGATCGAGTCGCCGGCGGCCAGCGCCGGTGCGAGCCCTTCGACCGTCTTCGTGGTGATGTCCCCCGCCGGGACCATGATCCAGACGGCCCTCGGCTGTTCCAGCTTGCTCGCCAGGTCGGCGAGCGACGTGGCGGCGACGGCCCCTTCCGCCGTCAGGGCCTGTACTGCTGCGGGGCTGACGTCGTAGACGACGCACTCGTGCCCGTCACGCATGAGGCGGCGCACGATGTTCGCGCCCATCCGGCCCAGTCCGACCATTCCCAGCTGCATGCGAGACCTCCTGTGATGGACCGTCCGGAACGTGCGGACGGCCTGCCCGCCCCAAACTACCCGGGCCCTGGAGTCACCGCGGCCGAGCCGCCCCGCGAACGAAGTCGGCGACCTCGTCGAGCATCTCGACGAGGTGCTCCGGCTGGCCGGTCCAGACCATGCGCGAGGTGGGCAGCCCAGCGCGGATCATGGCGGCGCTGAGGTCGTCGATCGCCATGCCGCGAGGTGATGGTCGCGAGGCGATCTCCGAGGCTCGTACGCGCTGCTCGGGGGTGAGACCGTCCCACCAGGACTGAAGCCTGTCGTTCATGCGGCTGATTCTGCCGTGCGCCGAATCCGCCCGCCGACGCCGCATCCTCGTGGCGTCCCCGCTACCGTCCCGTACATGGAACTCGGCGCAGCAGTGACGGTTGGGATGGCAGCGGCCCCGCACGCGGTGTGGGCGGTCGTCTCGGACGTCACCCGCATCGGCGAGCTGAGCCCGGAGACGTTCGAGGCGGAGTGGCTGGACGGCGCGACCGGTCCCTCCGTCGGCGCGACGTTCCGAGGCCATGTACGGCGATCGGGGAGCGGCGTCAGGTACTGGACCACCTGCCGTGTCACGGACTGCGAGCCCGGTCGCAGCTTCGGCTTCGACGTCCAGGGTCCCGGAGGACGGGTGCTGAACTCCTGGGCGTACGAGATCGAGCCCAGCGCTGCGGGATCGTCGGTCACCGAGTCGTTCCGCCTGCATGGCGGCGCCCTGCAGCGCTTCTACTGGAGGCTCGCCGGGGCGCGGCGCGCAGCGGTCAACGTCCGCGGGATGACGCAGACGCTCAACCGGGTGAAGGCGATCGTCGAGGCCTGAGGGTCAGCTCTCCTGCTGGTGCCGTACGAGGTCGGTGGTGACGCCGAACGTCCGTACGACGCGGCTCAGCTCCGCGTCCGTCAGGCCGGTGGCGCGACCGCCGATCGCAAGGTTCAGGTACTCGTAGCGAGCCGCCGTCTCGGCGTACTCGATCCTGTCGCTCGCGGCCAGGACGGACGTGTCCGAGCGCGCCATCACCCCGTGCTTCGCCCACAGGACGAGCTGGTGGTGGCGCAGGCTGGCGAGGTTCGCCATCGTGAGCTCGTCCGAGCCGGGCACCATGAACGGAAGGTAGCCGATCCCCTCGGCGAGGTGGACTATCGTCTCCGCCTGCCAGCGCAGCAGCCGGTCGTTGAGCGTCGCGGCGTGCTGGTACGCGGGGACGCTCGACAGCAGCGTGAGATGGAGCGGCTGCGCCTGGACGATCGCGTGGAACGCCACGCCACGCCTGCGTACATGGTCCTCGTGCACGGCCAGATGGGAGTTGAACTCGACCGTCGGCCGCAGGAACTCGCCGCGCGCCGAGTGGTGCAGCGTGCCCGCCATGCCGCCGTCGTGCACGACCACCACGCCGAGGTTCCGTTCCGGGTCCTTGGCGAGCGACCGGAGCCGACAGCCCGACCCGGTGATGACGACGGTGTGGCCGGCGAGGGCGGGCGACGGGAAGGGCAGGAGGATCTCGCGGACGCTGTCGAAGCCGGGCGGCAGCGTGACCGGCTCGGCGACGCAGACGGAGATGTTCCCCGCCCCGGCCTCGGCTGCGTCGATCTCCGTCAGCCGCCGGCCTGCCTCGCCGATGCTCGTAAGGACGTCGTCGAAGCTCTCAGGATCCCCATGCGCTGCCACGCAGTAGTCCTACCACTGTCGAGGCCACCGTAGGCTCCGGGACCCGCGCTGTCACAGACGACCGGTGAACGACTGCCGCATGCTGGCCCTCCGTGGGCAGTGGCCGGTCTGTTGGCACAATCGTCCCCGTCGGCCGACCCTGGGAGAACCGTGAGCACCACGCGTACGCAGCAGTACTTCGACTCGCTCGGCACCGGGCTTCAGGTCATCGAGACGAGCGCGGACACCTCGACGGTGCCGGCGGCTGCCGCTGCGCTGGGTGTGAGGCCCGGTCAGATCGCGAAGACGCTCGCCGTACGGGCCGGCGACCAGGTCTTCCTGCTCGTGACCAGGGGTGACGCGCGCATAGACAACCGGAAGTTCAAGGAGCAGTTCGCGGCGAAGCCGAGGATGCTTC
>DAIEHO010000081.1 GCA_027353565.1 Propionibacteriaceae bacterium | reverse complement strand
CCGAGCTCGACGAGCGTCTCGATGAGGACGGCCGTCTGGATGGTCATGTGGAGGGAGCCGGCGATCCGGGCTCCCTTGAGCGGCTGGGACGCGCCGTAGCGCTCGCGCATCGCCATCAGGCCGGGCATCTCGTGCTCGGCGAGCTCGATCTCGCGGCGCCCGGCAGCGGCCAGCGTGATGTCGGCGACCTTGTAGGTCGGTGAGGTGGTCGCGAGGGTGTCGTCGGGCGTCTCGAGAAGATCGGTCATGGTGCGGATCATACCTGGGACGCGGCGCGTCGACCCATCCGTCGCGGCCGGCCGGCCGGCCGTGCTACCGAAGCGGTGTCGCCATGTCAGCCCTGTGCTGCGAAGTGCGTCAGCGCGAGGTCGTACCCGCCGAGGCCCAGACCGACGATGACCCCCGTCACGTACGGGGACACGACCGAGTGCCGGCGGAAGTCCTCGCGCGCGTGCACGTTGGAGATGTGGACCTCGATGATCTTCTCGACCTGCACGACGGCGTCGGCGATGGCGATCGAGTAGTGCGTCCAGCCGGCAGGGTTGATCACGACAGCCGTCTTCTCCTCGGCCGCCTCGTGGAGCCAGCGGATCATCTCGTGCTCGGCGTCCGTCTGGCGGACCTCGACCTCGAGGCCCAAACGGGCGCCCGTCCCGATGAGGTGCTCGGCCAGCTGGGCGTATGTCACGTGCCCGTAGATGGCCGGTTCTCTCTTGCCGAGCTGGCCGAGGTTGGGTCCGTTGAGGACGAGCACGCGGGTCATGGCCGACATCCTGCCAAACACCGAGCGGGAACGCCCGCAGAAACCCTACGTCGCGGGCGCCAGGCCCAGCGACAGGTACGTGGCGCCGAACAACCCGTTGAGCAGGAGCACCGAGTAGCGCTCGACGTCGTTGCCCACGTCGTGACGTACGGTTCGGATGCGCACGTCGTGGCGCTCAGCCAGCGCGAGCAGCTGGGTGCGCGTCCGCAGCACGACCGAGTCCTCGGAGTCGTCGTCCAGCACGATCAGCGATGTACACAGTTTGTCGCCGGGGTCGTCGAACGGGTCCGCGAACGGGTCGCGGCTGCCGGCTGCCTCGATGACCGGTACGAGGTCGCCCGCATCAGCCGCGAGCGCAGGCAGACCGCTGGCCTCGCGCAGTGCTTCGGCGATGCGCCGGGACGCCCGCGCCGCGAGCACGGAGCCGCCCCACACCAGCGGGAGGTCGTCGCCGATCGACAGGGCGAGGTCCTTGGCGGGGTTCGTCGCGAGTGTCTGGTGGGGCGAGCAGGCCTCGGCCACGGCATCCATCGCCTCGGCGACACGTTCGCGGTGCACCTCGGGGCCCAGCCCGATCCGGCTGAGGCCGTCGAGGACGACGATCGCGGCGGCCAGCGGGTCACCCGTACGTGTCGGGATGATCGTCGTCGACGGTCCTGCGGCCTGCTCGGCGACCGGAGACCCCTCCGGGCAGGCGACGATGATCCTGGCGCCGCGTCGTTGAGCCTCAGCGACCGTCCCGCTCGCATCAGGGTCGTACGTCTTGTCCGTGAGCACGATGACGAGGTCCAGCGGCCCCACCCAGGCGGGCAGTGCGTGCATCGGCCAGGCGACGAACGGTACGGGGCACGAGGGCTCGAGCACCGCGCGAATGAGGCGTGCCTCGGGACCGGAGGCGATCACGGCACGCGGACGGTACCGGTCACCGAGGTCGCCGAGCGTCGACAGATCCGCCTGCCCGGCCTCGATCCGCAGTCGTGCGCCGGCCTGGGCGAGGTGGCGCAGGGGTGCGTCGATGCTCGCGAGAGCCTCAGGATCCTCCAGCCGCGAGTCGTCGAACACGGCTCACTCGTCCTCGTCGCGGGCGACCACGTGGGTCTCGTCGTCGGCGGCGTCCGAGGCTGCCACGCGCCGGTGGCCCGGTGCACGTGCCTCGTCGACGAGGAGGATCGGGATCGAGTCGCGCACCGGGTAGGCGAGACCGCACTCGGGCTTCGAGCACACGAGCTCGGACGCCTCGTAGTCGACCACCAGCGACGAGCGGCAGTTCGGGCACGCCAGGATCCCCAGCAGGGCCTCGTTGAGCTGCGTCATGCGTCCTTCCCTTCCCGTACCAGAGCCAGCGTCTCGTCGCGCCAGGCCGCCATCGTGGCCTCGTCCGAGGCCTCGACGTTCAACCGCAGCAGCGGCTCCGTGTTGCTCGATCGTAGGCTCACCCACCAGCGGTCACCGCGGACGACGAGGCCATCCTCCCAGGAGACCGTCCCGCGGTTGGCGTACGCCGCGGCGACCTTCTCCATCGTCGCCTGCTGGTCCTCGACGCGGGAGTTGATCTCGCCCGACGCCACGTACCGCTCGTACTGGTGCGCCAGCTGCGACAGCGGCACGTCCCCGTGGCCGAGCAGCCCCAGCACGTGCAGACCGGCCAGCATGCCGGTGTCGGCACCCCAGAAGTCACGGAAGTAGTAGTGGGCCGAGTGCTCGCCCCCGAAGATCGCTCCGTGCTCGGCCATGAGCGCCTTGACGTACGTGTGACCGACCTTGCTCGTCACGAGGATGCCGCCGTTCTCGGCGACGACCTCCGCGACGGACCGCGAGGTGATCGTGTTGATGACGATCGTGGAGCCGGGCTCTCGGGCCAGCTCCGCTGCCGCGATCAGCGCCGTCACCGTGGACGGCGCGACGACCTCGCCGCGCTCGTCGATGACGAAGCAACGGTCTGCGTCCCCGTCGAAGACGAGGGCGAGGTCCGCATGGTGCTCGATGACGGCCTTCTGCGCGTCCACGAGGTTCTGGGGCTCGAGCGGGTTGGGCTGGTGGTTCGGGAACGACCCGTCCAGGTCGAGGTACAGGCCGATGACGTCGACGTTCAACGGTCCCAGCACGCTGGGCGCGGTGAACCCGGCCATGCCGTTGCCGGCGTCGACGACCACCTTGAGCCGACGGATCCCGTCGAGGTCGACGAGCGAGCGCAGGTACGAGCCGTACTGGGGCAGCACGTCCTGGGTGCTCACCGTCCCAGGCTGGGCGACCGGTGCGGGGAGCCCCTCGGCGTCGTAGGTCATGGCGAGCGTCTTGAGATCGACGAGGAAGTCGCTGGTCACCGGCTGGGCACCGACCTTGCAGAACTTGGCCCCGTTGTAACGGGCGGGGTTGTGCGAGGCGGTGAACTGCACGCCGGGCAGCCCGAGATGGCCGGAGGCGAACCACAGCCCGTCGGTCGAGGCGAGCCCCACGTCGATGACGGAGGCGCCTCCCTCGGTGGCACCGGTGGCGAATGCCGTGGACTGCTCGGGTCCGCTGGTCCGCATGTCACGGCTCATCACGAACGTCTGGCCCGCGAGTCCAGCGATCTCGACGTAGGCCCGGCCGAGGGCACGAGCCCCGGCGGCGTCCCACTCTGCGTCCTCACCACCGACGATGCCTCGGATGTCGTTGGCCTTGAAGATAGGAGTGGTCAGCACGTGAGTGAGCCTAGTGCCCCAGGGACGCCACCTAGCGGTGAAAACCCGTCGAGGGGTCCGCATCCGTGAGGAGTGTGAGGTGGCCGCGCCGAGCGACCTCGACCACACTGGCCGGACGCTTCGGAGCCTCCTCCGCCACCCCCGCGGCTTGCCGTACGGCATCGGCCAGGGCCATGAGGTCGTCGTTCGAGTACGTCGGCTGGTTCTCGTCGAGCGGGAGCCGGATGACGTCCCAGCCGCGTGGTGCGGACATCCCCTGCGAGTGCGACCGGCACAGGTCGTAGCAGCCGGGCTCCGCGCGAAGCGCGAGCGGCCCGAGCACCGCCGTGGAGTCGGCATAGACATAGGTGAGGGTCGCGACCGCAACCTCCGAGCACCCCGTACGGGAGCAGCGCCTTCTCACGCTCGCACGCTAGCCCTCCGTGGGTCGCCGGCCGCGGATTGCCGGGGCATGTCGCGGTCTTGCGACCCGGCTCACAGTCGGCGACGGCGGGGACAACTACAGTGAGCCGCATGCCCGACCGTCGCGACCGACACCAGCGTGGGATGCGAGGTCCGTTGGCTCCCGCGAACAGCGTCGCCGGGAAGGCGCTGCGTCGAGACCGGCCGGTCAGCCGGGCCGAGTTCTTCGTCCAGAGCCTCTCCGAGTCGCTGGCTCGCATCACGGCGGCAGCCCCGGAAGCCCTCGTCGGCGTGGAGGTCGGGCTGGAGGACGTCCCCGACATGGCCGGCCAGTGGTCGACGCGCGTGCCGCTGGCAGCGGCGCAGGAGGCCACCTCGTCGACGCCCGCCCGGATCGTCGTGTACCGGCGGCCCATCGAGCACCGGGCGACCACGCGCCGCCAGCTCCGGGCCCTCATCCACGGCACGCTCGTCGAACAGGTGTCCGCGCTCACCGGGATCCCGGTCGAGCGCCTGGACCCCGACGACGAGGACGACGAGGACTGAGCTCCGAGCTCGCTCAGGCGAGGTTCGGGTCGAGGGTGGGCGACACCTCCGCCTCACCCGGGCCGCCCGGACCCCAGGCGGCCACGCCGATCCCCTTGACTCCGTTGAGGCTGGTGACCAGCGTCGACAGCCGCAGGTCGGCCGAGTCGGTGGTCAGCTCCATCGCCGTACCCGTCGTCTGCGGCAGCTGGAGCGTCGTGCCGGGGCTGACGGTCACCGTCTGGCTGTCCACCACGGTGCTGCCGTCGCGCAAGGTCACGGTGAGCGAGGCGGCGGTCGTGCCGGGGTTGGACGCGACGAGCACGCTCCCGGGGATGAGCGGGACCACCGAGTGCCCCTGGAACGCCGGGCGTGCCGGCGACACCGCGAGGTCGCCCTCGGCACTGGTCGACCAGAGCGCCGCCACGATCGGTTGCGTCGCCGTGACCCGCAGACCCCCCACCTGACCTCCGATGGCGACGTCGAGCGGGATCGTGACGGTGGACTGGGCCTCGACGGAGACCGCGTCAGCTCCTGCCGCCGTGAAGCTGGAGGTGTCCGAGAGGACGTCGACCGAGACCGTCGTACGGCGGTCGGAGGTGTTGGTGACGACGAGGTTGCGGGGGCCGGCGCCTCCCGGAGCTCCGGCGATCGTGGCGGTCGTCGCGGGAGGTGCCGAGGCGGACACGTAGTCGTTCCCGTCGGCGCCGGTCACCCGCGCGTAGGTAGACGCGCGACCCTCGGACGCGGTCACCACGGCCGTGACGGGGCCCTCGCCGTTGACCAGCGGCGCGAGCGCGAGCTGGCGGGTGCTGTTGCCCAGCACGGTGAGGCCGCGCGAGCCCTGGGTGTCGATGAGGCCCTTCGCACCATAGAACGCGACGTCGACGGTCGCCTGGGTTGGGTCGGGGTTCGTGATGAGCAGCGACACCGTGTGGGTCGCGTCAGCCACCAGGCCGACGAGCGCCTGCTCGATCGAGGCAGGGCTGCAGGCCGCCAGCCACAACCCCTTGAGGTCGCCCGTCGCGGCCGTCGCCCAGGAGAGACCGCCGACCGCCTGGGTGCCGGCCACGACCTGAGGCTCGGCCGTACCGATGACGCCCGCCACGGGGATGGTCGCCGATGTCGTCGTGCCGATGGCCCTGCCCGTGACGGTGCCGGTGTCGAGAGCCCTGACTGTCGTCGAGAGGACAGCAGGGTCCTGCGAGGGGCACACGAGCGACTGGGTGCCGGTGACCCTCACCGCCACCCGCGGGACGCTCTTCGACGGCACGAACGACACGCCGACCGCGATGAGCGCGACGACGAGGGAGGCGACGATGGCTCGCCAGAGACGGGGTGTCATGCGGCCCCCTCGAGGGAGTGGCGGCCGACGCTGTCCTCAGCCTCGGCGGATCGGCGTCCTGGGAGGAAGTCGTCGGACTCACGGCTGACCGCGGGAGCAGCGAACAGGGCCAGCAGCAGCAGCGCCACGAGCTGCGCCAGTGCGATCAGCCCGGACCAGGGGTCAGGCGCCAGGCGCACCGTCACCGGCCCTGTCTGGCCGTTGAGCGCGAAGGCGGGGCGCCAGTCCGGGGAGCTCGTACGGTCCAGCGTCACGCCGCCCACGGTCACCTGCCAGCGGGGGTCGGACGCCTCCGAGAGCAGCAACGTGCCCGTCGTCGAGGTGTCGATCGACGCGGTGACCGACTGTGTACCGCCGCCGCCGACGAGCAGGAGGCGGGACGGGCGGCTGGTCACCGTGAACACCGTGACCCCACCGGTCTCGCCGCCGCGCGCCATCC
>DAIEHO010000315.1 GCA_027353565.1 Propionibacteriaceae bacterium | reverse complement strand
TTCACCGCGAGCGCGTACGACCCTGACGCCTGGGCAGCCCTGTTCGCCGAGGCCGGAGCCCGCTACGCCGTCCTCACCACCAAGCACCACGACGGGGTGGCGCTGTGGGACACGGCCGTCGCGTATCCCGACGGGTCCCGGTTCTCGACGGTGACGGCCACACCCGCGGCCCGCGACCTCATCACCCCGTACGCGGAGGCGATGCGGCGGGCGGGCATCAGGCTCGGGCTCTACTTCTCGCACCTCGACTGGCACCACCCGGAGTACGCGACGATCCGGCCGCCGGCGGATGCGTTCCACCCCGGGATGCTCGCAGACCGCGAGAACCGGTACTCGTACCCACCCGAGGGCCAGGAGGACCATGCCGCCTGGGACCGCTTCCGCGCGTTCCACCGGGCGCAGCTGACCGAGCTCTGCGCGTACGACCCGGACATCCTCTGGTTCGACGGCGCCTGGGAACGCACGCCGGAGCAGTGGCACATGGCCGAGGTGGCCCAGCTCCTCGCCGAGAAGGCGCCCCGCGCTGTGCTCAACGGGCGCATGGGCGGGTACGGCGACTTCGTCACGCAGGAGCAGGCCCTTCTCGCGACACCCCCTGCAGGACCTTGGGAGCTGTGCGTCACGGTCAACGACTCGTGGGGCTACAAGGAGCACGACCGCGACTTCAAGAGCCCGCGCCAGCTCGTCCAGCTCTTCGTGGAGGTGTTCGCGGGCGGCGGCAACCTCCTCCTGGACGTGGGTCCCCGTGAGGACGGCACGATCCCGGAGGAGTCGACATCGCGGCTGCGAGAGCTCGGCGCGTGGATCGGGCGGAACGAAGAGGCCGTGTACGCGACGCAGCGAGGCCTGGGGTTCGGCTACTTCGACGGCCCGACCTCGCTCTCGCTGGACCGCAGGACGCTGTACCTGTACCTGTTCGGGCTCCCGCAGGAGTTCGTGGTCATCAAGGGGCTGACCACGCCCGTGGCCCACGCCCGGGTCGTGGGCACCGGCACCGCCCTCGACCACCAGCGCGTCGGCGGCCTGCACGAGGCGGCCGGGTGGGAGTACGTGTTCGTCGACCACGTCGCGCACGCCTCCGACATGGACCCGCTCTGTACGGTCATCGCCTGCGACTTCGACGAGCCCCTGGAACTGGCACCGACGGACCTGTCCTTCGACTGAGGCGCTGGTCGTTGATCGGGGTTTTCGCCGCTCAAACGACTCGCGGCTTCAGCTGAATGCGCTTCCGGGCGTTTGAGTAGCGAAAACCCCGATCTCATCGACGAGCCGCCCGCTGCAACCTCGTGATCTCGGCCCTGATCGTCTCGATGACGTAGTCGGGCCGCCTCACGAGCATCGCCCACGTGAAGCGAAGGACGGTCCACCCTGCCTTCACCAGCTCGTTCTGGCGGTAACGGTCCGACTCGAAGATGCTCGGGTCGTCTTCATGTAAGCGCCCGTCGATCTCCACCGCCAAGCGCAGAGCCGGAAAGGCGATATCGATGAAGTAGCAGGCGCCCGGCACAGTGACGCGATGGTTGGCCGTCCACCCGAGGATGTGGGCCTCGCGGAGCATGCGGTGCGCCAGTCGCTCGGCGGCTGACCACGGCTCGTCCCGCGAGTCCAAAAGCAACCGACGACGAGCCACGTTTCCCGGTCGCGACCGGTGCGCAGAGAACGCGTCCCAAAGGTCCTCCAGCCGTGCCGCGCGCGATCGAAGACAGACATCGATCACGTCTCCGCCCAGCTCGTCGACGAGATCGATCGTCGTCAGAGCCGGTGCGCTGAGACGCAGGGAGCCCTTGTACACGACGTGGCTGGGATCTATCGATCGCTGCTCGAATCCGTAACCACGGACCATCGGCGGATGCCCTCGTCGGGCGACATCGATCCGGGACACCAGAATCGTCGGCCAGAACGTGAGACGCGCGGCCGCCCGACCGGTGATCACCGCGTCCGGATGCCACAGGGGCACGGCAGAGGCTCGAACCGCGAAGTCGCCTGCCCTCTGCGTGGCGGCGTACACGCCCGGCAACAGCCGCACCACCAGCCCGGCCACCAACGCGCTCTCCAGGCAGCGCTGGTCGGTCGGGCTGAGCGACCCTCGGCGGATGAGGGGACCGTGAACAGCCAGGAACGTCTGCAACCTCACAACGGGACCATGCGACGCTGCCCACC
>DAIEHO010000307.1 GCA_027353565.1 Propionibacteriaceae bacterium | reverse complement strand
AGTGGGCCCCCGCCGACCTCCGAGAGGGCCTCCAGTTGTCGTCGACCTCCTGTGGGGCCAGGGTGATCCTCATGAGCCACACCGTGTCCGTACCTTCGGAGCGTATCGACAGATGGCTCGACACGTTCTGGACACGGCATGGCAAGGGACCGGTCACGGCAGCGTAGACGGACGTCACCGCCGAGGGCACGGACGGTGCGAGCGCCCGCATGCGGCTGCTCTGGCCCGGTCTCGTGCTCGGCGACGACCCGCTCGCGGACCTCCTGACGGCTGCCCGTACGCCGCGGCGACTCGGTCTGCTCGCCGTACGCGCGGACGGTCACGCCGTCGGTCTGTGGGACGGCGCCTCGGTCACCGAGTCGAAGCGGCGGGGCCACTACGTCCAGTCGCGCACCGCAGCGGGGGGCTGGTCTCAGCAACGGTTCGCGCGGCGACGTGAGAACCAGGCCAAGGCGGCCTACGAGAAGGCTGCCGGTGACGTCGCCGACCTCGTGGAACCGGTCGCCGCCCGACTTGACGGCCTTGTGGCGGCGGGGAACCCGGGCGCGATCAAGGCGGTGCTGGCCGACTCGCGGTGTCGTCGGACGGCGGCCTTGGCCGCTGCGGTCCCGCTGCCTCGTCTGGAGCTGCGCGACACGTCTCGCGACGCGTTGACGGACCTGGCGGTACGGCTTCTCTCGGTCGTCATCACGATCGACGGCCAGGTCTAGCGCCGGGCGAAGGCCACCACG
This sequence comes from Propionibacteriaceae bacterium, assembly GCA_027353565.1. GTDB lineage: Bacteria > Actinomycetota > Actinomycetes > Propionibacteriales > Propionibacteriaceae > Fen-668. The sequence continues at coordinate 1,170 of DAIEHO010000307.1, read as the reverse complement.
GCCGCGAGCAGCGCCAGGACGAAGGCGCCGGTGAGCGCGACGCGCGTGGCGTTGCCGAACAGCTGGTCGCTGGGGAACGGCGACGGGGCGGGCGTGCTCGGCGGCGTCACCGATGCGCTCGGCGAGCCCGCGTCGGACGGGATCGCGGACGGTGAGCTCGACGCACCGCCGGTCGAGATGACGGGACTGCCGTTCCCCTGGCCGACAAGCAGGTATGACCCGCCGTCGAGCGCCTTGCCGATCCCCCGCGCACCTGGCTGCGCGGGGACCGCGATCGTGCTCGTGGTGGCGAAGCTGGTGGGGTTCGCCAGCACGATGGCCGACGCCGTCCGAAGCACGACCGACGTCGTCGTCGGGTCATAGAACCCTCCGGTCACACCGCCCGTACCATCGGAGACCTTGGTGAGCTTGTTGGTGCCCGCGATCGACGGTTTCGGTGGCGCCTTGTACACGTGGCCGGACTCGGCCACCACGTAGAACTGGTTGTTCGGCTCCATGATCAGCGCCACGATCGTCTGCCCCGCCTCCGGCAGGACGAACTCGTAGAAGTGGTAGGGCAGGGAGCCGCTGACGATGAGGTTGGAGAGCGTCATGTACGACAACCGCAGGGTGTTCGTCTTCGGGCTCTTGTCCAGCGCGTACACGTTGTTCGCGCCGTAGCCGACAGCGAGAACCCCGGTCGTCGACTGGGCGTACGTCACGGTGGCTTTGATGGCGCCGTCCGCGCCCACCGCGTACAGCGATGTCTTCGTGGTGTCGGCCGTGGCGTTGGCCGTCCAGTACAAGGAGTGGTCCTGGTCGGTGGCGAGGCCGACCGGAGCCGTGATGCGGGCGTCTGACCAGGTGAACGCCACCGCGTCCGCGAAGGCTCGCGGGGCACCGAGCAGAGCGATCAGGAGCAGCGCGGTCACCGCACCTGCGACGCGACGGATGGCTGTCACGGACGGCAGCCTATTGCTTCAACGCAGCAGCGCGGTGAGCAGGACCACGACTATCAACCCGAACAGCACCGACGACACGATGATGCGGCGGGTACGAGGAGTCACCACCTCACCCTACGAGGTGTCGCCGAAGTCCTCGCCGAAAGACTGCCGATCTCGTCCCGCGGGATTACGTTAAGACCGTGGCCGAGAACGCGGGTGCAGCATCGGGCACCGCGAGCGGCGTGCG